>JBJMEE010000031.1:0-9511 GCA_045809585.1 Nitrososphaera sp.
CTTGTAAACGCTTTATAGTGCGGTAGTTCGGATAAGACAACAACTTGCATAGTTTAGACCGAGAGGACTTTTTCACCAGTATACTTTCAATATGTGCTCTCGCTCACTAACTCAATCAGTGACAAAAATGCTTCTTGTTTATCGTTTGCAAATTTGTAATAGGCCAAGATAGTGCTCTGCTACCTGAACCTCTTGCATAAGATTCATGCACAAAGATGTGTACTTCTCGTCCTCATTAAAGGTCAGTTCCAAAGCACTTCCTTTTCGCACATACGCACAATAACTAAGAAAAGTCTTGTTGACGCCTTAGATTTTGATTGTGCATACATTTTCCTTTTTCAAATTTAGGTTTCTTGCAAGCGAAAAACAAGCGGTAGTAGTCGTCTTTTTGTTATGCATAGCGTTAAGGGTTTTACCAGAGCTCGCTGCTTACCCTCATCCGATAGGATACGATGTTGTAAATTACTACATTCCAAAAGTCGTGAATTTTGAGGAACAGTGGAGTACAATATCAAAGCAATTTCCGTTATATGTTACCTTTCTTTACTATTTGAGCAGCGTAACGAGAGTCCCGCCACCATCCCTAGTGGTATTTGTGGCTGTGGCAATGGTTGGCATTT
Source organism: Nitrososphaera sp. (assembly GCA_045809585.1). Lineage (GTDB taxonomy): Archaea > Thermoproteota > Nitrososphaeria > Nitrososphaerales > Nitrososphaeraceae > Nitrososphaera. The sequence goes on from JBJMEE010000031.1 coordinate 621, forward strand.
TCGGGGTGTCGCTATTTTACGTAGGAAGAAATCTGCTTAACCTTCGAATAATCCAAAGTGTCTTTCTGGCTACTTTCATCGTTTTTCAGATGGCAGTCCTCCGAACTTTTTGGGATCTCCATCGAGATGTTTTGGCACTTGCCACAATGCTGTTTATCTTTTGCCTTCTTAGCAGAAAGGATGCAGGCTGGAAGGTACTTTCAATAACACTCACATTAACTGCGCTCACTGTCGCAGCAGACAGAATGATAGGACTCCTTTTGTGTCTGTCGCTCGCAGCTTATTTGACCATAACTAGACGCAGAGATGTGGCTTTGAGCGGCATTCTTGCCATAGGCCTGTTCTCTGCCTTGATGGTTGCAAGTTATCAAAATAATAACGCTAACACGACGGTCGTCGGGCCATCCGGGAGTAGCACACCAAAACCTTACAGTCAAGAAAACCTCCTTGTCTTTTTTCTTGTGGTAAATTGCTTAGTCGCTGCCCCGGCAACAATTGGCTTTTTACGGATTCAAAACAGCCTGCTAAAAATACCGTTGCTCATTTCTCTTGCAGGGTCATTCTCGTGGGTGATTTTTTCAGAAAATAACTTGCTTGTTGCCGATAGATGGATAGTCTTATCGGGTATTTTTCTCTCCATCTTTGCCGGCTATGGCATCTTGCATCTTGTCAACAAGCTGAAACCTAATCTTTCCGCGATAGCTGCCTGCTTGATACTTGCTGCGTTTGCTGTAATAGGACTATCTTATGCTTTAATGCCCTACGATAGCCCATTTATCCTCTATGGCATTGTACAGAATTATATCAGATACTTTGCGCCTCCGACGATGCAGTTTAATTCAGTTGATATACAAGATAACGACAACCTGCTATCGGCTATTTCCTATATAAATAAAAATACTGAGCGTAACGCAATTATTGTAGGTGAACCGCATTGGCGAGGATTCATGGAACTGTATCTAAAAGACGATAGGACATATCACTTCTCAAATGACCCACCTGCCCTTGCTAAGAGTCTTGAGCAACAAGCCCAGCCAGCATATTTCATCAAAGTTGAAGGAAACATTCAAACAAGATTTGTAGTAGAAAATATTCACAAAAGATGAGGCGTTTTGGCTATTACACAGAAAAGAAGAGTTATAGCTATTCAACACGCGAGAATAATCCAGTTGCAATTTTTAATGACATCAGAAACTTTTTAGATCGGCAGCGTTATGTGAATTTCTCCAGAGCATGGTCTCCATTGTTTTAATGATATAAGATTTGCTAACTTTTAGACATCCAGAATTCTGCAATTTTACCGGAATACCTGTGCTAAGAGTTTTGCTTAATTACTCTGGAATTTATTCTAGTGCAATTTAGCTCACTCAAGATGCTGCTCACCTCCTATTAATTAAAAAATAGGCCACATAGACAGGAAGACGACCTACAGAGAGGTTGAGCAAGAAGCAATGTTGAATGAAAATATGGTGCAGGAAGGTTAACTATCAAGCATATCTTTTTTCGAGGTCTACAAAGTGATCCAGCTCCATAAACCGGTTAAAGTCCTTAAAAGTAACCATCATGTTGCGAGCATTTTTCGTTGTGCCGGTATTTTTTAACTCTGTAAGCACCTGTCTCATTGCGAATGTGGCGCTGTAGATTGCTGACAACGGAAATACTGCGATCTGAAAACCGAGTCTTAGAAGCTCGCCTGCAGGAAGATTAGGTGTAACTCCATCTTCTATCATATTCGCAACCAGAGGGGCGTCTATTTCATTGGCCACCTTTTTCAACTCCTCAAGTGAGCGTGGGGCTTCGACAAATATTACATCAGCGCCAGCCTTTCTGTAGGCTTTTCCTCGCTCAATTGCTTCGTCAAGTCCTATTGGAGCGCGGGCGTCAGTCCTTGCAACAATGATAAAGTCCTTACTCTTTCGGGCTTCCAGAGCTGCCTTGAGCTTAGGTATATATTCATCTTTTGATATGACATCTTTGCCCACCATATGGCCGCATCTCTTTGGCCAGACTTGATCCTCAAGAAAGATGCCTGCAGCACCTAGGCTTTCAAGGTCTCTAACAAGCCGCCAAACGTTTAAAGGATTGCCATACCCAGTATCGGCGTCAACAAGAACGGGCACCCTTACTGCTCTGATTATCCTCATAGCATTATCAACTGTTTCGCCGGAGTTTAGCAATCCAAAGTCAGGCATTCCCAGCAGAGCTGCAGACGATCCGTACCCTGTCTGGAACATCGCTTCAAAGCCTACGTGCTCTGCTATTTTGGCGCTGAGCGCATCAAAAACGCCAGGCAGCACAACCATCTTATTCCGGTCTTCAAGCTGCTCCCTCAAAGACTGTCGCGGTTTCTCATGCATGGATTACAACTGCAAGAGACGGAATATTAAATTAGCTTTCCACCGGCCACCCGCCCGATGTTATTAGTTCCACAAGGTTACCAGCTGGATCACGGAAGTAAAGCGACTTAGTCTTGCCATCCCAGTTCACTTCTTTTTGTATTGCAATACCATTCCTTCCCAGATCCTCCTTGCATGTCTGATATTCTTTCTCTTCAATCTCCATGGCAAAGTGGATGCTTGATGGTGGAGTCATTGCGCCGTGTGTAGGTAGGACACCATTATCGGCGCTAGTTTGTAAGGGGTCGAATATCAACAGCATGCTCTTGCCGGCCTTTAAGAAAATCAGCTTATCTGATTCTTCTTGAATAACTGACAGTCCGACAATATCTACGTAAAACTTTTTCATGCTTTCAAGATCAGAAGAATAAATGCATGTCTCAATGACCTTGTTTATTTTCATTATTGCTGCTGCATCTCTGGCTCAGCTGGTATCACCTCGTAATTGCCATCTTGATACTTGACAACAAATAACTTGCATCCTCTGCATTCGTATTGCTTGACAGGAGGATCATGCAATACAGAGCCGTTAAGCCATACCATGATTGCACCGCAGTTAGGACAGTTCATCATATAGATGTGAGATTAGATTAAGAGCATAGAGTTAATATGTCTTGTTGCTAACGAATCAGTCATGTCCTGGAAACGGTATTGATGCAAATGTATATTATTCATCACAAAGAATGTCTCGCAACTTTGAATTTGTTTCCTTTGTTCTCATAACTGCCGGTCTTCAAAAAAGGGTATCATCTAAACTAAAATGAAAACGTATTTGATACCTAGGGAAGAAGAAGACTCACACCGCCTATATGCAACGCTGAGATTTTCATTCTTTGCAAGTTGTCCCTGAAACCTCCTTAATCGCAATCATTGAGTCGTGTTTTCCTAAATAATATTCACAAGATCTCCTATCCAGAACGTTTTTCAAGAAAAATATTGCAGCAGGGCAGCCATCTGCGCTTCATGTTGCACACCTGCTTCTCTCAGCTCCAAGAACGGTCACGGAAAATTTTCATCCCGGAAATATTACTGCATGAGCTTCCTCATAAAAGCATATTTTGCATCCGATAACATTGAACAATACACATACACTCTGAAAGACTGTGGATTTTTTAGTCTGTCTGGTGTAAATAACGCAGAATTGATATCGGTTATCGAAGGTGCAGAGCTCGTCACCCTTGCAAGAACAGCGGTTGAAAAATATTTGTTGGAATCAGTCGTAATCGGATCAGAAAAGGACATGCAGCAAAAGGCAGGAATCTTTGTAACGCTCAATTATGTAACTACAAGCAAAAAAGAATACTTGCGCGGCTGTATTGGGTTTCCTCTTCCAGAAAAGCCGGTGTACCAAGGCGTGATAGAGGCAGCAATTGCAGCAGCAACAGAGGATCCTCGCTTTCCGCCCCTCGACAAACACGAGATCGACAACATCATTATCGAGGTAAGCATACTTACCCCACCGCAAGAAATCAAAGTAAATCCGGCCGACTATGGAAAAGAGATTCAAATAGGCAGGGACGGCCTTATACTGCATTGGCGCTTTGGCTCAGGTCTCCTCCTGCCACAGGTAGCAGTCGAGTTAAAGTGGGACGTTAAGGAATATCTTTCAAATATATGCTACAAAGCAGGCGCGCCACCAGATGTATGGCTTGACCGGGGCTCAAAACTATACAAGTTTCAAGCAGCAGTGTTCAAGGAAGTCGAACCAAGAGGTAAGGTCATAGGGGTTGGGCTATAACAATAATATGTAATCAACGGTGCTAATTTCAGGCCGTTGTCCGCAGTAGCATACTTTACTCCATACGGTGTAGGTCTTGGGCATGCAAGCCGGATGCTTATGGTGGCAGACCACCTCAAGCAAGACGGAATAAATGTCCAGTTCTCATCGTATGGAGAGGCTGCAAGTTATGTTTCGCTGAGAGGCTACAAGTGCTCGACTGTTTCGCCAGTCGAGTTTGCCTGGAGCATGGAAGGGGGTTTTTCTGTCAAGAACAGCATAGCCAATGTCCCTTTATGGTTCACCAACTTTTCAAGGCAGGTTAACCAAGAAACACGCAACATACTTGGGTGCAGTCCAAATATTGTCGTCTCAGATAGCAGGCTGTCACCACTTATCTCAGCCAGATTGCTCAAGGTGCCTTCAGTTGTAGTGTTAAATCAGATTAAGTTATTGCTCTCGCCTCGTCTCCACGATCGGACGGCGCCGCGCATCTTTGAAAATATTGTAGGTGAATTCCTAGGCTCAATGTGGGCGATGGCCGACAGACTCTTGGTGCCAGATCTTCCACCACCTTACACACTTTCTGCTCACAACGTATGGGACATAGGCTCAGCATCACGAAAGGTAGAATACATTGGATTTACTTCACCAAGACCTCAGATAAACGAAGAGCACGTGATCAAAGTAGTCAATATGCTGGGCTTTGACAAGAGCCGGCCGCTTGTATTTGTGCATGTAAGCGGTCCCATCCAGACACGGCCGGCCCTCGCTAAGGTTGCAGTTGAAACAGCTAAAAGATTGGATCCCAAAATCCAGTTTGTCATCTCTGAAGGGAACCCAAGGGGTAAGAGCAACCCAAGCAGGATTGGAAAATTAAGCTGGTATTATGAATGGTGCCCAATACGGGATGAAATATTTGCTTCAAGTGACCTGCTCGTGTTAAGAGGTGGACATGTTGCTCTGTCACAGGCATTCCAGTTTGGAAAGCCGGTTGTTACTGTGCCCATTGAAAACCATGGAGAACAATTGGGCAATTGCACCAAGGTTGCGAAGCTGGGAGCAGGAGTGATGGTGAACCCAAAAGGGTTAAGACCGGAGCAACTTGGCAACGCGATCGAGAAGGTATTGGGCAATCCAGAATACAAAAAGAAAGCCATGGAACTTCAGAGGTTAGCAGAAAAGTTAAATGGAATCGACAATGTCGTGCAAATAGTTAGGTCCTACCTTTAATTCTAGCCTCTTTGTATGCTTTATTGCTGACTCTGATTCAAAGTCAACAGCCTTGTCGTATTTTTGAAGCTTACCTTTTGTGATGTGCGCAGCAGCTGAAATATCTAGCTCTATTCCTGCCTGTTGTGCATACGCGACAAGCTCACTTGATTGGAATATGAGAGGCGCAAAAGGCATCTTTCCTGCAGCCAGGGTTTCGTTAAAGATAGTTTCTATGAACCAAATTGGATGAAACGCAGCGGTGAACGGAAAAACGATCCTGCTGTCCTGATATCTAATTAGAATTTTTGATATGATCTGCTCCTTCAGTAAGAGTGAAACTGCGCCCTTTCCAGGGACATTGATTGGCATTGCCAAGATTGTTTGTTTTTTTCTTCCTGTTTTTGTGGCAAAATGCTGCACAAGCTTGGCGCTGGTTTGAAGCTCGCTTTTGTCTTGATATGGCAATACGACACTACTGCACTCAAAGCCTGTTTTAGCGGCCATCAGGCATGAGAGAAAGGATAATGAGTCATGGATACTACTTAAAATAGCACCGTGTGAGCCGGCGATAAGCCCACCACGAGCAGTCATTGCATGGATGCAAACGTACGCTGAGTCCCTGGCTACGACGGCCAAAATCTGACTGCTGGCGTCTTTCTCAGTTTTTGCAGGTCGGGCATTTATTGATGCCAACCTTACTGCAAGTGAGCCAGAGGCAGCAAATTCAATATCTCTGCTCACATAGTCACATTTCGCAGTGGGTTCTAACATTACTTTGACATGAAACCTATCGCCAGGAACGATGATGCTAATACCAACTTCAACTATTGCGGCCGAAAGATCAGAAAAATTGCTTGGCACCTTTTTAGCTACTGCAACGCTCTCAACTCCAAACATGCTTGCGAGCTGGCAAGCAAGTTCAACTATGTTGCCAGCCTCACATATTATACAATCGTGTTCAATAGCCACACTTTTTATGGTTCCTCTTGCGGCATTTTGTATTGCACGAGCAAGTGCCCGCTTATCGGAAAAAGCTGATGGAAATGCGATAACCACGTTCAATTATGGATAAGAACAACATGCCGGGATAATTATAGTATAAGAAATAAATAATATAATGGGGACATATCCCCAACCTTGTATTTTTACCAGTGATGCTTTTCGTCGGGAATCAAGCCGATCTGCTCGCGCTCAAAGTACCTCTCCAGCTCCTGTGCCCACTTTTCTTTTGCTGCGCCACCGCCAAGCCCCTTTCTCCTAAGCCAGAAGGCGATGACACCTAACAGGAACACTGCGAACAGCATGGTCCCGAATATGTACACCATGACGTCGTAGAACAGCGGGTCGTATGCCGGACCTATCTGCCCAAATAGTTGTGCGATCAACATTATCTTTATGCAAAAAAATCCAAATATATATATTTGTCGGTCTGGCGCTCGAGAACGCTGAACCTAAAAAGTTTAATGTCCCCTTTCGTGTTAATTATTCACAAACAACCTCTAGTCTTGTGGGCGGGATCCTTTTAAGTCAAAAACCACTTAACGTAGAAGGATCCGAAAATAAAAACAAAAAAGAGAGGAGGTTTTAAGTTTTTACTGGCCTTGCGCCTCTGCCCTTGAAGAAGAACATTGCGGCTACTCCACCAAAGATCACAGCCAGAACTACAATAAATATCGTCATTTGGCCTGTTTCAGTTGCAAACATCGGTGTCCCAGAACCAGTAGAAGGGTTCTCCTCTGCCGCTGTCAGTCTCTTTTTAGCTAGAATGGTTACGTCGCTGCAGTTCTCGCGTAGTATACCTAATTGTTCGCATTCTTGTAGTTGCTCCGGGGATGCGCTCCCTGTTGTACCGCCTGTACCTCCATATTGTGCAAATGCTAGGCCCATCGTAGAAGATAATGCTGCCAAGGCAGCTAGAGCCGCTATGATCGGCTTGTTCATACTGCATAAGCTCTTCGAATTCAAATATATAAGCTTTTATGAAGACTTGAAAATGCCTATATCTGTTAGCCGTATCAGCATCTTCATACTACCGCAAGCAAACATCAAAGGAGTGCAAAAAATAAATTTACTGGAGACGCAGCCGCCACATGGTAACTCATCGGTATAGGCCTGAATAGGTCTATCTTGCTTTGGAAATAGGTTGCCTAAGTCCAGATATTCTATACATACAACCCCAGTGTCAAGGATCGAACCAAATTTCAGTTTCATCAATCGGCGGTATTTTCATCACCGTGCTCACTCCTGCACTCAGGACATATTGCAGAGAGGTCCTTTTACAGGTAGGAGGATGTTTTGGCGATTACAGCTGACCGCACTTTTCACTTTCATAATGCCAATTCGACGGAGAGGTCATTGCTGTCATTATTGTCGTTAGGGGGAAGTATTTAGAGTAGAACGACTTATAAAAGGACTTGGTTCATACTCGTTCAAAATGGCTAGAATTCATGTTCACACTCATGGTAAGTCTCATTCGATCCGTCCAACTTCAAAGGAACCTGCACCTTGGATAACCCAGAGTAGAGATCAGCTCTCTGCTCTAGTTGTCGAGCTTGCAAAGGAAGGTTTGAGCCCAAGCGAAATAGGACTGAGGCTAAGGGATGAGCACAACATACCACTCGCCAAGCCAGTCCTGGGCAAAACTCTCACTAAAGTTTTGATTGAGAATAATATGATGTCAGAAATGCCAGAAGATTTGGACAAGCTAGTTAAAAAGGCTCTTGGGCTTCAGAAACACCTTAGAGTTCACAATAGCGACCATAGGAATGTGCGGTCGCTTGAATTGGTAGAGTCCAAGATCCACAGGATGTCTGGGTACTACAAGCGAGAGGGCAAGATTCCAAAGAACTGGAAATATGCAGCAGTTATTGCCCAGCTACAGTAAGGTTGAAGGTACTACAGTAGATGAGTGACAAGCTTACTGATGCAGTTAAACATGTCTCTGAAAAATTGAGATCCAGTGTAGAAGGTGGCAATGAAGTTGCCATCATCACACACCTTGACGCAGACGGAATCGCATCAGGTAGCATAATGTCAATGGCACTGAAACGTATGGGTGCGCGCTATTCTGTCAGGGCCATCTCTGACATAAATTCCTCGGTTATTGAGAAGATGAGGGCTGAAAGCCGAGATTTTTATGTTATAACTGACCTAGGGGCCGGTTGGGCTTCGCACCTGAGAAAGGCATTTGGGAATAAGTGGCTCATCATCGACCATCATGAGATTACTGAGGAAGAGATACTAACAGACGATGAAGGTCAGATACTGAATCCGTGGAAATTCGGCATTGATGGAGGAAGAGAAGTGCCTGCGGGGGGAATGGCCTACATGGTTGCGAGCACGCTGGACTTGAAGAATCGCGACCTGTCAGCCATAGCAGTGGTTTCAGCAGTGGGCGATAGGCAAGACCAAGGGGACAAAAGGTCATTTTCTGGCCTAAATGCTGAAATACTAAAGAGCGCCCAGTCGCTTGGGCTTGTAAACGTCGATCTCGATATCATACTCACTGGACGTGAGACGCGTCCCTTGCATGAAGCGCTTGCGTACACTCCCTTTCATTACAT
>JBJMEE010000032.1:0-9941 GCA_045809585.1 Nitrososphaera sp.
GAAGAATACCAATCCAACTAGCATAATGGTGATGAAAGCATTCTCATATGCTATGAAATTATCACGATGGCGATATTACTTTATAATCAAACTCAAAATCATTGGCAATAGTGGTGGTGGAGATATCATCAAAAGTGGAGGTATTATATCTCCGCTACTACGCAAGTATCAGTACCCCAAATACCTACAAATTACGCTCAAGCTGCCGTGTGTGGAGTAGTTGAGATAATTTTCGGTATATCTAGTAATGGGTACATTTGAAGTTTTGAGTGATGAATACCACTTCGTTAAAATCGGAGAACTTATTTTTCATTCGTATGTACATTTCTACGGGAAATGATGAGCCTAGTTCTGTGCCTTATTAGCCTTGGCGAGTGGGTGAATGGTCTTTTTGTCCAGAAAAGCCTCCTTGGAAATGATAGCAAGTATTTCTGGAGACAAATCACAAAGGACCTATAATGGCTAAAATTGAAAGTAAGTGCAATTTGCGCAGATATAGATGCAAAAATAAAGGGTGAGCGGATATGAAAGGCTACTATGTGCCAGCCTCCGCCCACTCTAGTCTTATGGAATAGACCTGCTGTACAGCTTTCCTTCAAGAGCTAGCTTGTACATTTCGGCCACGTATGGGTTCTTGGCTGGCGTTTCTGCACCAAGTTCTACCATTCTGGCGTATACTCTGACTACATATGCCAGAGCACCCATGAATGCCACGACGACACCCATGTTAAACATCCAGTGGTTTGGAACTGCGAAGATTTCTTCGACGAACCAGAAGTGCCACATCTCGTTGACACCGATTGTGAACATAGTCGCTAAGTAGCCAATGATTGTAATTTTCAATCCGGTGTTCATCGAATTACCTGGTCCCCTCAGGATTGGTACTCTTCTGTCGTAGATTGCGACCATGCCCCAACCTATTGGGAGTGCTACGAAGTGACTATATAGCCACCAGTGAGCAGGTGTGAATGCACTATCTCTGATTGCCGTCTGGTGCAGCGAGCCATCGACGAAGTTGTCGACCTCTACTGAGGCTGCAATTGAACCCAGCACGATGACCATGATGTAGATCTTCTTTAGTCTCTGGATTTCGACTTCTTTAGGTATCAGTGCTGGCATCTGAGCCATAATCCTTTAATTCAAGATCTAGTATTTTAACGTGCACTTGAACAATTAATATATAATAATATAAAATATGAGCAAAGCAGCCTCCTAAGTGCAAAATCAGGTATAATAAAAAACACAATCATGTAGAATGATCATCTGCATGAGACTAAGCGCTGATGCTAATCATTGGTGATAATCACTCACCAAACATTAAAGTGGCAGCTCAGTCAAATGCCTTCTCTTCATATCATGTCAGGTTAACTCTGAATCTTCACTGCTGCCGACCAGGTACATGCCCTTCTCTCTAATTAATTCTTACGAGCATCAGCGTCGTCGAATTAAATAAAAAACAGACTATACAAGGTTATGTCTATCTGTCTGTCTCTCTCCGCTAAGAGAATGGTCTATAGCGTTCTACAAGCTCTGACAGCGGGAAGCGCTTCTTGCCCACTATTTTGATATCAACGCGTGGGCTTTTATCCTTTCCAACTTCGATTATGTTGTAGCAATTTTCAAAGAACCCTCGAAACCTGATTGAAGATGTAGTGCCAGCATATGCTATTGCCAGTCGCCCAAGATTCCACATCCAGGGCCTGTGCTTGTGACCGCAGAGGACAAGGTCAACTCCTGATTGCAGGAATGTGCGAAGTGTATCACCTGCGTCAAGAATGATGATCTTGTCAGTGCCCGTGTCAGGTATCCCTATCAAATGATGGTGCATCGCCACTATCTTGGGCTTGGTCTCTGGGTGTTTGCTCAGCGTCTTTTCCATCCAGAGGTTCTGGCGATAGCCCACCTCACCCTCATCTCTATCTGGCCTAGCCGTGCCCACTGTGAAGATAAGGGCATCGTCAAATTCATAGATCTGATTTGTAGGAAAGAACTTCTTGAACAGTAAATATCCTGTGTGACGGTAATCGTGATTACCGGCGATCACGATCAAGTTTGGGCAGACAAATCGTTCAAGTTCCTTCCTTGCCTTTTCAAATTGAATCAGCAACCCATCATCTGTCAAGTCTCCAGTTACAATTATTGCATCTGGCTTGAGCTTATTGACCTCTTCAACCACCGTGTCAAAGACACTCTGGACGAAAAGGCCGCCGATGTGTATATCTGATAGCTGAACTATTTGCAATTAATTATTATTATTATATGTGCTACCTTGATGATATATAATGTATACACGGAAAGCAATATTATTATTAACGCTCCTTGTAGCTTGTTCGCATAGAGTTATCTTCAGTTGCCAAAGCGAAGGATAAAGGAGGAAAAGCCAAAGAGAAAGCTGGGAAAGAAAGAGATGCTGATACCGATTATTGCTATGGGGGCAACAACACTTGTTGGAGTCGTAATCATACCTAACTTTGCTCCGCCGCCCCCTCCCACAGAGGTGTGCCTTAAGGCGCACAACACTGAATCATTCCAGCTTTATCCACGAATTGAGGTAGTTGTTGACGGCAAGCAGCAGATGCTACCTGATAATGTTGGGAGGCAGCCTAAAGATGGCCAAGAATGTATTCGTCCCCTCCATACAGACGAAGCAGGCAACGTAGTACACATCGAATATATCAGGCCAATCAGGTTCACGCTTGGCGATTTTATGAAAATTTACAATATGAGTAATACGATTAATGTCGTCGACAACTCTACTGGCATAGATACACCACAGACTCTGAACCTCTCTAATTACAATATAGAGTATTCATATTTCTCAGAAGCAGGCCAATTTACTAAAGTGGCCCGGCCCTCTGATATGCCGCCATTCCCTCAGGACAATAAGATGGTTGCGCGTATAGACCTGACAAGTAAATAAGAATAAATAGCGAAAAAAGGGGCTGCCTCTTTGTTTGGCTAGCAAAAAAACTGCAGCGATAATCAGGGGTGACGGGACCGGGCCAGAGCTTGTTGACGAAATGATCAAGGTTCTGAAAGCGTGTAATTCAGAGGTTGAGCTAGTCTTATGTGATGCTGGGTCCGACTGGTGGCAAAAGAATGGAGGCAATTCCTATATTTCTCCATATGTATGGAAGCTACTTGAAGGATCGGATGCCTGCTTTAAAGGGCCTACAACGACTGTCCCAATGCCAAATGCGCCGCGCAGCGTCGCAGTAAGTATCCGCCAGAAATTCGAGCTTTATGCTAATATCAGACCCATCAAGACATACAAGAATCAGGAAAGGCAGCTTGACTTTGTGTGTGTGCGCGAAGCTACCGAGGGCCTGTACGCGGGTATTGAATTCAAGATAAGCGATGATTCTGCAATAGCCATCCGAAAAACTACCAGGAAGGGTAGCGAGCGGATTGCTACTGCCGGCTTCAAGGCTGCTAGGGACAGAGGCTTTGAATCCGTGTATGCAATAACGAAGCGTAACATCCTTAAAGAGACAGACGGCATTTTTTGGGCCGCGGTCGAAAAGGCGCAAAAACAGCAGCAGTTCAAGGACATTCATGTTGAAGAATACTACATTGACAACATGACCCAACAGTTGGTTAAGAATCCTGAGAGGTTCAACAAAAGCGTACTTCTCAGCACCAATCTCTTTATGGACATTGTATCAGAATGTGCTTCAGGTCATGTCGGATCGATTGGCAATGTCTATTCGGGGAACTATGGAGACGATTATGCTATGTTTGAGCCGGCGCACGGCAGCGCGCCCAAGTATGCAGGCCAGAACAAAGTCAATCCCGTTGCTACCATCCTTTCAGGTGCCTGGATGGTAGAATACCTTGGAGAGAAGCAAATCTCAAACGCAATATTCCAAGCTACAGAAGAGGTCATCAATGAGGGCAAGTATGTAACATACGACTTGGGCGGAAATACAAGTACCTCTCAGATGGCAGATGAGATATCTCTTCAGGCCAGCAACCTGCTGCTAAAAAAGAAGAAGAACAAATAAAAGGTGATCAAATGCTCAGCTCGATTATAGATAGCGTCTCGTAAAATAATCTTTTTTCCTTTACTACTTTCTTGTGCATCTTGTTCTCTACCACCACATTATCAAGAGCCCTGGAATCAGCAAATGATGAAATGACAATTAGCATCTTGCCATCCCATGCAAGAAGGGGCAGGGCCGAATTAATAAAGTGGACCGTTGTTTCTATCCCTGTAGGACCTCCGTGCACAGTGGGATCCCGAATGTTGTAGCATTCGTCGTTAGGAAGGTACGGTGGGTTGCTCACGATAAGGTCAAATTTGCCGATGCCAAATGCTGACCCCGCATCGCAGCATACAAGTAATGCATTGGATGATATCGTATGCTGCCTGCAATGTTGCAATGCTTGTAGGTCAATATCGGAGCCGGCCACGTAGGTAAAATTCTTTTCAAGTATGCTGAGCAAGAGTCCTGACCCTGCTCCTATCTCAAGAGCGCGCCTGCCATCATACTGTCTGATACAATCTGCCAGAAGGTAAGAGTCGTCAGACGGAGCGTACATTTGATGAAATCAACTCTGCCATGTGTACAAGATCCTTTGGTTCAAGTTCATCTATCTTTTTGTTTTGATAGATCGGATTAATAATGCCTGCCTCGGCGGCAACTGATGATGCATTCTTATTACGTCTTGAGAAAAGGAGGTTAATATTTCTCACCGTCTCTTTTGTAACAGTGTTGATAGGAATAATCCTGATGACTGAAGATTGTACCTTAGGTTGTGGCTCAAATGATTCCCTTCTAACTTTGAATAATTTTTCGCAAGCAAAGCAATGAGCTGCAAGTGCAGATATTGACCTATAGTTCTTGCTACCTGGCCTTGCGATGAGCTTGTCTGAAAATTCTTCCTGCACCATCAGTATCGCCCTCTTAAATTCTTGTCTAGATAACCATTCAATGGCATCTCTGCTTCGCGAATAGGGAAGATTTGAAACAAAAATATCAAAGAAATGTGAGTCCTCCCTTTTGAAAAGGTCGGCGTTTACTAATTGTAGATTCTTGAACTGCAGCAAGGGCTGCTCTTGAACCTTTCTATATAGTTTGATGTCGACTTCATAGGAAATTACATGCTTGGCGTATCTGCAAAGCTCTGCCGTAAGGACCCCCTGGCCAGTGCCTGCCTCAAGAACGATCTCGTTTTTGTCTATGGAGGCAGCAGAGACTATCTTGGCAAGAATTCGCCGGTCAGCAAGCATATGCTGACCAAGGGTCCTTGTGATTTTGTTTCCTGGCAATTATTTTCTTACGAAAAGGTTCATTCGTGCCTGTCCAATTATTTCTTCGATTATTCTCTTGGCTACGAGCTTGGCAGGATCCCTCAGCCCGACTCTAGTCTGAAGATCTGAAAAGTTTTCAAACTTCTTCTTGTCTCTTTCCTTAATTATCGTCATCATATAGGTCTTACCGATACCAGGGATAAGCTCCAGTGCATGTATCCTTGGAGTTATCGGCTGCGCCATGTTGATGTAATTGACAAAGCGCTTTTCGTTGGCAACCACTACTTTTTCTACTATGTTTGGCAGCTCGTTCTTTGCTGTCTGTGAAATATCCGTGTATTCTAGTCTGCCAAGGACACTTGACACCTTCTCACGGCCTTCCCGTCCTATGTAAAGGCGGTCACCTACCTCTACCATGGCGTTTGGGATTCCCAAAAGCTCTAGCAGAGTCAGCCGCTCTTCTCCTATCGCATGTATTATGACACCTTCCCTGCCCCTCACTGTTATGGATTTGCCCCTTGGCGTAAAGTCCAGAACATAGGCGTGTTCTTCATATTTCCTTGCTTGGCTGTGTTCCCCTTGGCTAAAGTGCCCAGCAGCAGCATCCTGCGTAGATGATGGAGGAGGAGGGGGAGGTTGTTGTCCTGACAATGTTCAACTCCTATTACACGGGAGTGGATATTTAACTTTGAGTATCTTTTTCTGTCTTTAGAATATTTAGCATCTTTCCAAGCGTGTCAGTAAGGATTAGCTTCTTCCATCCAAAGGTAAATGCTCTCAGCTCCTCAAATGAGGTTGGCATAATGTTGACTATCTCAACTGCTTCTTCCTCTGTTAGGTCACACTGCTCCACGAGCTGACGCGTCATCGTTTGTGCCTTTTGGGACTCAACCTTCGCAAACTTTTTGACATAGTCAGCAGTCCACCTTTGGATCTGGTCCATGTCATCGGGCTTGACTGACTCGAGAATTTCCTTCACTTGGGGGAGCGTAACAATTTCTTTCTTGACGATCTCTGTCATTTGTTTATGGCACCTGCTGCTTCTGCTTCTGCTGCCTGCGGTGGTGGTGATGCTGCTGCTGGTTGTGACATTGCTGGATTACCCGCAAGCAGCTTGATGTGATTGAACCTAGTCTGCAATATCTTTTTCTTGTGCCCAATCATTACTGAGACTTTTAATGTGCGCCTTCCAACTTCTTCAACTACTCCTATCCTACCGTGGAACCTCCGGTGAGGGGTAGTGTTGTGTTCCCTTGGATCAACATTGACAACAACCTTGTCTCCAACCTTATAATCGTAAAGTAGGTATGAGATTCCCCTAACTACATTGCGCTTAGTTAGGATTGAGCGAGACTTTACTCTGGTACCGTGTGAGTGTGGCATGTCAGCCAATAACATAAGCCTTAATTTAATATTATCTAGCTTCGCTGACATCTGAAATGCCACTGTTTGATAGGGTAAATAGAATCTCGCGCTCTGCGTGGTATGGGCTGTCAACCATCCTCGCAATGCGGTTCTTGCCCGAGCGCTTCAGGTATATCCTGTAAGTGCTGGTATGGGCCAGTACATGGCCTCCTACAGGCCTGACCGCGTCTCCAAAGTAAGCGTCCGGTGACGCTTGAATCTGGTTTGTAACCAAGACAGCCACTTCGTATGCTTCCGCTATCCTAACCAATATGTGCATGAACCTGTTCAGACGCTGTTGTCGCTCAGACAGCGTTGCGCGGCCAATGAACTCTGCACGATAGTGTGCGACGGCTGAGTCTACAATTATTAGCCTGGCATTGTTTTCTTCAATTACTGAGCCAGCTTCCTCTATGATAAGCTCTTGGTGTGCGCTGTTATACGCCTTGGCGACAATTACATTTTCAAGCGCGCTTTGCGAATTGAATGCTCGTGCTTTGGCAATAGAAACTATTCTTTCTGGACGAAATGTGTTTTCGGTATCGATGTAGATCGCCTTTGCAGCAAGTCCACCCCCAGACGCTGGCTGCTGCACCATTAGGCATAAAGTGTGGCAAAGCTGAGTCTTGCCTGTTCCAAATTCTCCATAGACCTCTGTCACAGCCTTTGTTTCAATACCTCCACCCAACAAATCATCAAAGTTTTTGGAGCCCGTGGATATGCGATCCTTGCGCTTGTTGTAGAGGCTAGTTGCGGTGACAAAGCTCTTGTCGATCATTCCCAAATCTTCAAGCATCATTCTGGCCTTATTGCATATCTCTACTGATTCCTCCATCTCCATTCCAGTGGATTCTGAAATATCCACAGGTCCCCTTACGAGAAGGTCTCGGATCGATTTAAAGCCGGCTCCTCTGAGGCGCTTTTCCGTGGCCGGTCCTATCTCTTCTATGTTATAGAGAGCCAGCTTGTCTGAAACTGCATCCTCCTCCGCAGTCAAGTGCTTGTACTACTCTACCTTTGCAACTATTACTAATTAGCATTGATAAACGAGGAACTTTGCAACTTTGACTTCGGAGCAAAATATATATCTTTGTTCTTTCTGGTCTACTTAAGAATAAAGATATGATGGAAAGCAAGACGTTGGTTGCAACTATGGCTCTTGCGACTATCATCGCTGTCTCCGTAATCAGTTATATTCTACCGGCAGCGAGTGCGCATGGCGTACAGGCACAGCTTCAAAGCAGGTTCGTAAGAATTGATAATGAACAATTCTCAGATCAGACTTTGACTACAGGCGATGACTTGACTGTAAGCGGCGAGCTGACAAGCTTGGTCAACAGGCCCCTGAGGGGATGGCTATCGCTGTTTAGCGAGTCGTCAAATGCAGGCAATAGATGGGAGTTCTTGGCCCGCGATCCCCCAGGCAACATATTTGATCTCTCTCCCGGACAAACTATTCCCTATTCAATCACCGTAAGGGCACTTGAACCTGGAACTTACCATGTGCACACGCAGCTAAATGTTGAGCACGTAGGACCAGGTCTTGGAAGGGGCGCGACAGTAAGCGTCACAGGGGAACCAATAATAAAGCCAATTCCATATCAAAACATTATCTATCAATGCATAATTATCGGCGTTGGCCTTGGAGTTACGTTCGCAACGAGACCGTGGCAAGTTATCTAAACGCCACTTCCCTTCTTTCCTTTTAATTATCGATGTATTAAGATAAAGAAATAGCGGGAGCAGAAAAGAATCAAACGCAATTATCGTCAGAAGGTTATTATTGTTTTGTAGGCTGTTGCTGTTGCTTGATCAACTCGTATTTTGAGGTGTAGCCTCGAGGATTTATCATCATGCCTTCATAATTAAAAGTTGACGAGTTCCCCACGATGATGGTGGTTATCATCCCCAACATGTCTTGATGGTCAAGCATGTTGTCCAAGGTGGTCACAACGATCTCCTGGCTTTCTCTATAAGCTCCTTTGACTATTGCAATTGGCGTATCCGGCTTTCTGTATTTCAAAAAAATCTCTCTTGTGTCTCGCAGCTGGTGAACCCTCTTTTTGCTTGCAGGATTGTATATGACAGTCACGTAGTCGCCCATAGCTGCAGCTTCGACGCGCTTGACTATAATCTCCCATGGAACTAGCAAGTCGCTCATGCTGACAACTGCAAAGTCGGTCATGAGGGGCGAGCCTACTAGGGCAGCGCACGAATTTAGTGAAGATACGCCGGGAACACATTCAACATAGATGCTACTGCTGTCCTCTCTGTTCCAACCTTTCTGAGCCAAGATTTCATAGATTAGTCCAACCATGCCATAAATGCCTGGGTCACCGGACGAAACTAGTGAAACGACCCTGCCTTTTTCTGCAAAGTCGATTGCTTGATTTGCTCGGTCAACTTCTTGGGTCATAGCATAACGGTAGATCTCCTTGCCTGCTATCAGGTCTTCAACAAGGCTAACGTATGTATCATAACCAATGATGACTTCACTTTCCTCAATGACCTCCTTTGCTCTGTATGTCATATGATCATGGCTGCCCGGTCCCACTCCAACAACATACAGCTTGCCCTTCTTGAAGCTCATACTTGCTTATGGTTGACAATTTTGACCTTAATGAGTTTTTTGAATTCACTTACAGGAATAGTTACTATATCTAGAATTTGATGGGCATCACTTTGAAGCTAACTTGATTAATTATTCCTTAGATGATGCCTCCCCTAAAAAATCTGTCTAGACGGTTAAGATAGCCTATGATTAATTAATTTTTTACTAACATAGTATAGTGTTGTGTCTCCTCTGCTAGAAGAAAAGTAAGAGGAGAGGAAAAAAGAGTGTTTTCATATTTGCGAGGTAGAGCGTATTATGTGGTAGAGCGGTCTGTATGATACTGCTGCTACTCTGCAACTTCTGCCCTCCCACTGCTCCTCCTTCTCCTCTCACTTCTTCAGCACTATCAATCGTACCATTTATGCCAAGTCTTAACATAGGACCAAATGTCTGTCCACCATCACTACTCAATCTAGCGACGGGGGTATCACTTGTTTGGTTCGTCTCCCACTAGGTAACAGCTACATCTGCACCTTCTCCTGCTATCTCTACTCTACTAGAATCTGCATCAGTTGTATTGCTTAGGTTAATTTTGTCACCAAAAGTAGCACCACCATCATTTACTTCGTCATTGTTATTTCTGTATTGTTAGTCTACCAAGCAACATACATGTTTTCTCCAGATACTACAACAGGTGCTTCTTTTCTACTTACTGGAATATCTACTGCT
>JBJMEE010000033.1:0-26266 GCA_045809585.1 Nitrososphaera sp.
AAAGCAGACTTTTACTCTCAAACATCGGAGTTTCAAAGAAAAAGTTTGTCGTATTCTACGATGATGTCTCAGGCATATCTGCCGCAAGAGGCGTGTGGCTCTCACTGTATTTTTCACATAACAAAGTAGCAATGCTAGACGGAGGTCTCACCAAATGGAAGGCAGAAGGCTACAAGACGGAATCTAAGACTAACCCATTTGTGTGTTCAAATTTCAAGGGCAAGCCAAACCCAAAGGTTCTTGCTGACTTTGTCCAGATAAATTCACGTATCAAGAGCAAAAAGTCATTCATAATTGATGCTCGCTCAAAAGACGAGTACGAGGGCTCCGCGATAAGGGCAGCGCGTGCAGGTCACATTCCTACTGCGATCAATATTGACTGGAATGATAATCTAGATCATGGAGGTGGGGCTGGGGGTGGTGGTGTTGTTGTTTTCAAGAGTTACGACAAACTGGGGCAGATGTATAGTAACATTCCAAAGGACGCTGAAGTTATAACATATTGCCAAGGGGGCTACCGCGCCGCAAATAGTTTCATTGCCCTCAAGATGCTTGGCTACAAGAATGTGCGAATGTACGTTGGCTCTTGGGGTGAGTGGGGTAACAGGTTGGACCTGCCAGCAGAAACAAAAAAAGCCTAGTGGTAAATGAAATCCGAGCTTACTCTTAGCAGTTTTTCGTTGCTTAGAAAATGGCAGCTGGTCAGGCCGTATTTTTGCGCCAGTTTGAGCAAAACCAGTTGCATAAAAAACGTAGCGCTTAGCAGCAATTCAATTCCTTTGTTTTGGAATCCGACATGCATTGAAGAAAACCCTTCTTCGTTCAGTCTTTTGCTTAACTTCCTGCTGCTGTTGTTGTTGTTGTTGTCGTCATCTCCTAGCACTATTGCCTGATCGGTCTCTTGGATACTGAATAGGGGAGAATGGCAAAATTCCTCAGCAGGATAGGCCATGGCTCTTACACCAAATACTTCGTTAATCTTGAGCGAGCCATACATGGCAATTGCATGCAGCTGACCATTTCCAAGTATGAAATAGCAACTACTGCTACTGCTACTATTGCTTTTATCATCAATTTTACTGATTGCTTGCTTAGCCTGCTTTTCAGCACAGTTGTATATTTCTCCAATATTGGATGGTAGATGTAGCTGTGTGATAAGTGAGATGCATTTGATCATACTGGCCGTAAAGCTGATAGTTCCAGCAGTAGCAATACCGGTGTTTCTATACTTTAGCTCAATTATCTGATCGCAGGATTTCGCTAGCCTGCTTGCTGGTCTGGCGGTAAGGGCAGTAATATTGCTGGCTCCATGTTTCTTGGCAATTTTAGCCGCCATGATATTCGCCTGGGTATTACCTGAAATAGAAACAATAAACAAGTTGCGCCTATTTACCAATAAGGGGTTTTTGATTATATCAATAGGATAGCAGCAAATCGCTTGGCTAGCAGAAAAATATTGTGCTGCAAGTCCTGCAGCGTGGGAATCGCCTGAGCCAACAAACAAGCAGTTACTAACAGGCGATAATAGGTCAAGTTTGGATAGCTCTTCAACTTGGTATTCTATCTCTGCTTGCATGGCCTCTATGGCGTTCACGTTATTATCATCATTTTCAAAAAAACATCAAATGGTCTTTAAAAGTTTGAAAGGTCTACAGTTCTCCTTTATTCTTGTTATTCTTGTATTCCCTCCACCTATTGTCCTTGGCCCTCAATCACCATCATAGTTAATGTGGAACGCACTTTATCTATTCTCCTAACATGCCAAGTTATCGTCTCTCTTAGTTTATCCATAGAATCTGAGCTTATTCTAGCAATTATATCGTAGACACCATACACACCTGATACTTCAACGGTTTCTGGTATTTTTTTTATTTCTCGAATTATCTCTTCTTCAGAACCCAAGTCGCAATTGATAAGGACGTATGCTGTTGGCATGTATATGTTTGATTGGTTGTATTATTAAAATTTCTGCTTCGACAGCTTCTTAGCCTTGATATAGTCTACAAAATAAAACAGGTATGCTCGCTCATTTACCTTGAGAACCCATGGGATAAATGACTCGTTTCTGCTGCTCTTTTCCCCTATTTCAAAGCCTGAGTTTTCCAAAAACCTACGGAAAGATTGCGCATCGTAGATCTTTTCCGCTGGGGGGTCGCGGTTATAATCATACGGATCAGCGATTATCATATCGGCATGCGGCTTAAGCAGTCTGTGTATTGATGCCAGAAGCATTTCCGGATCCACGAGCTCAAGCAGGTTCAATGCAAGTATCAGGTCAAACTTTCCAGGGTTAAATGGCGTGTTCCGCAAGTCAGACACACAAAACTCAACGTTTCCGCGTTTTAATTCGTACATCTTTTTTCTGGCTTCCCGGATGAATGAAAATGAGATATCTGTTCCAATTGCAAACGCATACTTTTGTGCAAGGAGCATAGTGCTATAGCCCATTGAGCAGGCCATGTCAAGTGCAATACCGTCCATTTTGGGGTTGATACTGTGCACAACCCTGTTGTAAACTTCATTTGGCCTTAATCTCCACCGGAGCGACTTGAGCAGCCTATCTTCTACAGAATGCTCGTATTGAGTCCACCTGTAAGGCATGAACCAGCTGCCGCCCTCTTCGTACCTGTCGTTTGACACTGATCCAGGCGCAAGTTTTGAACCCGCCTCCTTCAAAAATTGCTTCATCTCATTTGTCCTGCTGTCCAGAAGCCACCTGCCGTACATCTGCGACCTGCCTGCAGCATAGGCAAAGAAGTCCTTGACCACTATTGCCACGCCCTGTATTATGGGGTATATTGTGCCACACTCTTTGCACCTCAGAAATCCCTCTATACACTCGTTTGCCCCCTCCATCTCGAGGCTCTCAAGGTGAAGGCGCAGCTGCTTATCGGTGTGTTGGAGACAAACTAGATGGTGTGCAAACTGTATCTTCATGCTTGCATATCACGGGAGTGCCTTCTCATATATATATACAAAAATCAGAGAAGCCCGTCTGCATGCAGCTTGTCAAGCAATGGAGATAAAAAGTCACGCACTTCCTTTTCACCTAGACTGAACGTTGCAACGATACCAAGCGCTATTGAAAGCATGTTGCGATCTTCTCTTGCAGTATACACGGCGGAACCTGCAATACTGAATGGTTTGGCGTTATCATGCAGCCACTTTTTCCACCTGTTAGTTCTCTCTGTGTTTGCTTCAAGTGAAGAAATGACATAGTCCATGTCCATTCCTTCACTGTTATCAAGCAGGTTCAGCTTGACCATCGGAAGCAAAAGTGTTCCTTGAGTGACTTGGGCATGGATTCTATTTAGCTCGGCGATAATTTCTTCATCTTCTTCTTTAGGCTCGATATCCCGATAAACTGGGAACATATAACCCGCAAGATTGCCGCCCCAGTCATAGATCTTGTAGAGCCTATCGTCATATTCTGCCTTCCACTTGTTGCTATTATTGCCTCTCTTGCCAAACAAACGCAACTATATTAGTATGCAATACCTGCTCTGGATATTTCTGTATATAGGATATATCGCCAGTGATAATCAAAAAAGTTGAGATTGATAGTTCTGGTAACTTTAAGGGACATTTCTAGGCTTGGTAACAGGCGGGACATGACAGCAAGAACGGTCGGGGTATATCACCAAATACAAACAATCACTGATAAAAAAGAGGGTTTCTTTCTTAGCTGTTTTGACCGTATAGAATGCTTTATAGCATAATCACAGAGTATGACGCTGTGATAACAAATTCAGACGTCCAAAGCTGTCTAAGTTGCGGTAAACCGAATGAGTACATAATGGGTTCTTGCCGTAATTGCGGGACTGAACGACCAGCTGTTTTATAACCATCCTAACGGATAAAGCTAGCTGAGCTATCTTTGACAGAAGATAACCCAGAAGAATATGGAGAATACCGCCACCCACAACGCCACTCAAATGTCCCATTTGCGGTCACGAGCATCGATCAATTATCCAAATGGAAACATCTGACTTTAAACCTGCTAAGCTCCATGAGAAGAGGGAACCGTGTCCTAAATGTGGGAGCGTATCGACATACAAGAAGTCTGATTATTTTTTCTTGTAATTAGAATACGCTCTAAGAAGTTCGTGTCCCGCCTGTTACCAAGCCTAGAAATGTCCCTTAAAGTTACCAGAACTAGATTGATTTAGAGATGCATTGTTGACCGTTGACTTAAATTATCCCTATATCTTTAACCCATGCATGTCAGAACCACCACAACCATCACAAGAACAGACAACCCCACACAGAGAAGGACCCCACGATACAATATACATTGGCAAGAAACCGCTCATGACATATGTGACGTCTACTCTGATCCAGTTGGCCAACCAGCCAAAAGTGACAATCAAGGCAAGGGGCCTGAGCATTGGACGAGCAGTAGACGTATCGCAGATCACGTTGAAGAGGATGGAAAATGCAGGATATAAGATAGGCGACGTAAGGATTGGATCTGAGACAGTTCAATCGGAGGACGGCAGGACAAGAAATGTCTCTACCATTGAAATCGAGATAAGGAAGAGCTAGGCCTGCTGTTTCTTTTACCTTTTTCTTATTATGCCTTCCTTATACTATCCCAATGTTAAATCATGAGTACTACTACTGCCGCAGTAGCCGCTGCAATCTATCTTGTGCACTTAAACCCGATGACCAATGCTCACGAATCAATAATCTCGACGCTCAAAAAGGACTATCGCGTCTACATTTTCCCCGTGCGCTTCATCAAAGACGGACAGGAGGTAAACACAAAGAGCTTCCCGTTTTCGTACCCACTACGTAAGCGTATGGTTGAATCTGTCTTTGGCGACTCCGTCGCAGTGCTTCCAGATTATACCTTTTACGCGCCGTACAACAAGTACATGCCCCCGCTCCTTTCTTCACGGTCTTGGCAACTACGCAACCAGATAATCACACAGATAAATGAGGAAAGGTTCATCTCATACACCGGAGACAGGGCCGAGCGGCTTATGCTCAAGGCATACAGGCTCAACCCGCTCAAAGCTGACAGGCTTGAAGTTTCTGCATCATCGATCAGGGTAAAACTCTATCGACAGGTGGTTGAAGGTGACAGTGACGAAGAGTGGCGGGGAAAAGTACCTGAAGCAGTAGCAGAAATTATCAAGAAGAACTGGAACATTGTGAACAAGTTTGCAAGAATGGAAGATGATACGATGAGGGTGATGGGTATGAAATTCCCCAAGGAAGGCTACAAGTAGTTCAAGATTTTTATAAGCCAGCGAGGAATTGTGGCTTCATACATGAAGGAAAAAGGCGGCGAGTTTGTCTGGTTTGATGGCAAGCTCGTGAAATGGGAAGACGCCAAAGTTCCAATCTATACACACGCACTCCATTATGGCACTACGGTCTTTGAAGGTATACGTGCCTATGCAGCCAAGAACAACCTCTATATTTTTCGGCTGGAAGATCACATGAAGCGACTTCACCACTCAGCCCGGGTTTACTCAATTTCGCTCAAATACTCTGCCCTGGAACTTGCAAATGCCACAGTCAAGCTATTGCAAGAGAACAGGATTAAAGAGTCGTGCTACATACGCCCTCTGACCTTTGTAGGTCTACATGGCATTGACCTAAATGTGACAAAGGACTCGCCTACTCATACTGTTATAATCACATTCCCATTTGCAAAATACTTTAAGGGCGAAGGCATCATGGCGTGTGTCTCTTCGTGGAGGCGCATACATGACAGCATGACCCCACCGCTTGCCAAAGCTGCAGGCAACTACCTCAACTCAATTCTGGCAACACAGGAGAGCAAGCGCAACGGTTACGATGAATCGATTCTGCTTGATTTGTACGGCAACGTAAGTGAGGCTTCTGGCGAAAATATTTTTATTGTCAGACACGGCAAGATCTATACACCACATTTAGCCGATTCAGCCCTTGAAGGGATAACCCGTGAAACTGCCATGACAATAGCAAAGGACTTGCGGTATACAGTCATCGAGCGCCAGATAGCGAGGACTGAACTGTATATGGCTGACGAAATCTTTCTTACAGGCACTGCAGCAGAAATAGTCCCGGTGATCAGTATAGATGGCCACCCTGTTGGAAGCGGAAAGGAAGGCCCATTGACAAAGAGCATTCGCGAGAGGTATGCCAAGATAGTGTCTGCCGAAGCCAAAGAGCACATGGAGTGGCTGACTCCTGTATGGTAGGCACCAGCAGTTCCAACACCAGGATTGCAATTATAGGTGTTGGCGGATGGGGGAAGAATCATGCTAGAGTGTTGAGGGAACTTGGCTGCCTTGCCGCCATATGCGATCTTGACCTTGCAAGGGCCAAGGAGATTGCAAGCAAACATGGTGCACAGGCATACTCCGCAATCGACGAAATGCTGGAAAACGAACGGCTTGAGGGATGCTTAGTGTGTACACCTACAAACACTCACGCGGCTATAGCCAAGAAGGTTATGGAACATGACATCAACATATTTGTTGAAAAGCCAATGTCCTTCTCTTCCAAAGAATGTGAAGAAATGACGCAGATTGCAGATAAGAAAAAGCTAATTCTAACGTCTGGCTACATCGAGCGGTTTAACCCAGCTATTAGCGACACTCGCAAGCTCGTAGAGGGAAAGATGTATGGCGATCCAATGATGATAGAGTTCCACAGGGAAAACAGGATGCCGCCGCATATCACAGACGTAGGGATAATATATGATACATCGGTGCACGACATTGATGCGGCGATATTTCTCTTTGGGAGCCCGCCGCATGTCATATTTGCGCGTGCTGGCAAGCACTTTCATGCACATGAGGACTTTGCAACCATAATGCTTGGCTTCGAGGGGCAAAAAGTGGCCATCATCGCATCCAACTGGCTCACTCCAAAAAAGGTAAGGACTTTTAGCGCTGTATGCACTGATGGCATCATCACTGGTGATTTTTTAACACAGGAGATCAGAATAGACCATGCCGAAGCTACCATAGTGCCGCGCAGGAAGTTCCAAGAGCCGCTAACATTAGAGCTGAAGAATTTCGTTGAATCCATAGAAGGTAAGACAAAGATAGTCGTGACTGCAGCGGATGCAACAAATGTGACAAAGGTAGCAGAGGCAGCTATACTGTCAAGCAACACCGGTTCGCCTGTGTATTTGGATCTGAAATGAACAAGTCAATGCTTGATATTCTTGCATGTCCTATAGACAAGCACTATCCGCTAGAGCTTTTCCAGATAGTTTCGGAAGGTCAGATAGTCAAAGAGGGCATTCTATTTTGCACAAAGTGCAACCGGTATTACCCAATAATTGATGAGATACCTATCATGCTGCCCGACGAGCTTAGAGAAAATCAAAAGAACCAGGACATCGAGTTCCTAAGGAAATGGCAAAATAAGATCCCTGAGAAAGTTATAAGGCAAGGGAATCCGTGGCATTTGTGAAGGAATGAGCAACAACAACAACTATACCGCATTACCCGGCGTGACAAATCATGTTGACCCGAGTGCCAGGATCGGGAAGAACGTCAAGATATGGCACTTTGCGTACGTAGGGAAAGAAGCTGAAATAGGAGACAATGTCATGATAGGTTCGCTGACGCATGTAGATTACAAGGTCAAAATAGGCGACGATACCCGAATTGAGGGGTCAGTTTACATCCCCCCACTCACAGTTATTGGCAAGAATGTTTTCATTGGGCCGGCAGCTGCATTCACAAATGATCCTTACCCAATGAGCCCCAAGATGGCCGGGGTGATAGTGGAGGATGGTGCTATAATAGGTGGAAGGTCTGTCTTCAAACCGGGTATTCGGGTGGGGAGAAACAGCGTGGTTGCAATGGCTTCAGTTGTGACAAAGGATGTTCTGCCTGATACTGTGGTAATGGGTCATCCTGCTAGGCCGACGTACAGCCGTGCAGAATATGATAGAAAGAAGAAAGATTGGGAGTCAAAGAAGTAATGAAGAGAGAGACACAAAAAAACTCGTGTGAGCCCGCAAAAAATGATCCTAAAATGGCCGTACGCTCTTTACTTCTGGGTTTACTAGAAACCTGGGATTAGGTTCTTTTTCTACTAGAACATCAAGCAAGTTTCTTGCTGCAACTTCGGCCATCTTGGAGCGGGTCTGATATGTGGCGCTTCCAATATGCGGCAATAATACCACGTTTTTCATTTTCAAAAGTGGACTCGACCTTGGCAGAGGTTCAGTTTCAAATACATCTAGGCCAGCACCGGCAATCTGGTTGTGCTTGAGGGTCCTGACAAGATCAACTTCTTTTACGACCTGTCCCCTTGAAGTATTTATCAAGAATGCAGTTTTCTTCATCAATCGCAATTTTGCCCTGTTTATCAGTTGGTGGCTGGCACTATTCAGAGTAGTATGTATTGACACAAAGTCGCTCTGAGCAAGCAGCTCGTCAAGCTGTGCATATGTTACTCTGAGCTCTGATTCGAGCTGCTCGTTCCTCTTGCGATTGTAGTAGATGACTTTCATGTTAAATCCTCTTGCTCTACGTGCCACTGCCGATCCTATCCTACCAAGCCCAATTATGCCTAGGGTACTGCTGTGGACGTTATATCCAAGCATTAGGTCTGGACTCCATGCAATCTTCCATTTTTTGTTCTTGGTATATTCATCTGCACTTACAATATTGCGTGCGCAGGCAAGGATAAGGCCAAATGCCAAGTCTGCTGTAGCTTCAGCAAGGGTATCGGCCGTATAGGTGACATAGATACCTCTTGCCGTCGCTTCCTTGACATCAATATGCTCAAAGCCTGTGCTGTATGAGCTGATGACTTTAAGGTCCGAACCTGCTTTGTCCATCACCTCTGAGTCTATCCTGTCCGTCAGCGTACAGAGGATGCCAGCCTTCCCAGCAACGCTTTTCAATATCTCTGCCCTCTTTGGCGGGCGGGGTTTTTTGTTCAGCGTTACTTGGCATTCCCTGGAGAGGATGGAAATTGCAGGCTCTAGTATCCTTCTTGTGACATAGACCTTCTTCTTGCTCACGGCACCATTAGAATTGTCTTCATTTGCCTTGCTATTTAATTATAATAGCCCGGCCCAGATTCGAACTGGGGTCGAGGGCTCCAAAGGCCCCCATGCTTGGCCACTACATTCAGCGGAAAATAATTTTTTCCTCCACCGGGCTTCCGGGCGTAAGTTCAACTATCTGGGACATACTTATAATCTTAAGGCATTAATCATCCTATCTGTGGGGTCTTCCATCGTTCCAAGGATCCGCGTTGCCCTCTTCTTTTGTGTCTGTATGTACCGTTCGTCAGAGATCATTTTCATTCCAAGCCTTACAAGCGATCTGGAGTTGCTTGCTCTCTTGACTAACCCTGATTTGACAAGGTATTTGTCAACATAAAATTGGATAGGTGCTATCGATATTGTAGGCTTGCCTAGGAGCGCTGCCTCGGCAGTCATTGTGCCACCAGCCCCGACAAAAAGCTGTGTAGATTTTATGAGGGCGATGCCGTCAATTACATCTCTTAGCACTTGCACTTTGTTTCCATAGCGTGACTCTACTTCAGAGATCTGGTCTTCATATCTGCAGAGTACTAAAATGTTGGCTGATTGCCATAATTCACTTACAAAGTCATCGATCATTTTTGTAGTACTGACCTTCTTGTCTGCAATGTATGATGCCTTGCTTTCCTCGAGTCGAAGAAGGATCATCCTCTTCTTTTTATCCTGTTTGACTTCCTTTATGTCATCATCGTCGTGATGCTTGAGCCACGCCGCCGGATCGAGCGCCCTGTAATACACAATGTTCTTCCTTGCTATGCCGTAACCTGACCAAGCAGAGTATGGTATCACCCAAGGGCAATATAGCTTGCTTGTCAGGGGTAACGTAAGCTTTGCAACAGCGTCTGAGTGAGGCGAGTCGTTAAATCCAATATGCCTGATTCCAAGGCCAAAAGCTACACGCGAGCCTTCTGGCGATGAAAAGGTAACTGCCACGTCTGGCCCAAATTCCTTTACGATTTCTGCCAGCTCATATGTCCTGCGAGCGCCTTCACGCAGCTTATCGTACCTATCTGCCCCTCCGTGGCTTCCGATGAACGTAAGGTCGAGCTTTTTAATCTTGGCAAGCTCAACTGCTTCCCTGTATTTTCTTGAGGTGCAGAGCACCTCATGACCATAATTATGTAGCAAGGTGACGGCGCGCCTGAAAAACATTACCTGCTTAGGTGTCAAAATGTCAAACCAGATCTTCAAATATACAATCTAGCTGGAAGGCCATTGGAAAAACCTTTTGTAGACCACGTGAGGTATGTAGGGAGGGATGAAAGGGGGAGTTCAATCTACACTTTGAGTGCTGCTAGTTCTTCTTCCTCTTCTTCTTCCAATACTGCTTCTGTTGCGGTATATGGTTTGAGCACTGAAGGATATAGAATAGCTTCCTCGATAGCCATCAACGGCTCCAAGGTTTCATTAATCGATGAATCGGTCAGAATGGCCATTTTGCTCAAGCCGGATATTGCAAGGACATACCCTAACGTAAGCTCGCTTATGGAGGATGAACCCCTCCTTGATCTACAACCTATTGATATTGCAATAAGCAACGCTTCATACGTCTATTTTGCTCCCAGAATAAGAAAGGTTGGCCCTGACGTCAAAAGTGACGTTATGACAAAGTTCAAGGACGCGATCAAGGCCCTCAAGCGGGGTGCTTCTCTAATCTATATGCTTCCGACAGGAGTCGGTGGGAACAATGAAAACATTGCACTTATTGAGCATATGACGGGAATGGCTGTTGAGAGGGATGTGTCATATTATTACCTCCCCATGAGTGCTATTACTGCAGCCAGCTCTGAGACGCTGATAGGATCGGTCAAATCTAAGCAAGACAATCATATTTCTAAGATGCTCTATGACCCGGGCACACGTCACAAGTTGAACTTTGTGGACGTCAATTCAGCCGAGTTGGTACACGTCATAAAGACGTTGAGTCACTACTCTGGGATGTCCAGCATCCTTGAAATTTGCAAGAAAGCTACTGATAGCAACATCCGCAGTGAGTTGATGCGCGGCACATTTGCCGACCTCTTTATCGACGATGTGACAAGCGGGCTATATGACCTCCGAATAATAGGATCATCGCTTGATGGCACAGGACCGCTGATGTATCTGGTCAACGGTAGCATTAAGGGCGTAGATGGATATGTCAAGTTTCTTATCGACCAGATACGAGCAACTCTGAAAAGGCGCGACCTTAAGGCCAGCAGAACAAAAGTGGCGATAGCATGGACGCTTGACCCACATGAAATGAGAGGCGACAAGATAGAACTGCTGTCGTCATTTGAGACAAAGATCAAGGACTATATTAGCGATGTAGAGCGGCACCAAGGACAAACATTTGACCTATATCACACAGACAAGACAACTATCGTCATTGCATGCTCCAAAACAGACTTTGAAAAAGTAATGTCCAAGAACGTGGCAAACGAGGAGTTTATAGTCATAAAGGCAAACCCGCTCTGCGAAACAGTGTAAGAATAATATTAATTGCATTATCAGCTATATATGTGTGAAATATGCCTAGCACTGGAATCATAATCCTGTCAACGTTTCCAAGCGAAGAGTTGGCTGCAGAGGTTGCCAGCCATGTTGTCAGCGCTAAGTTGTGTGCCTGTGTCAATTTTACCAAGATCCGGTCGATCTACTCCTGGCATGGAAAGATAGAGGATCAGCATGAATTCCTTGTGCTTTTCAAAGCAACTTCAAAATCAGCAAAAAAGCTCAAGGCTGAAATTGTAAGGCTTCATTCATATGAAGTGCCAGAGATAGTGGAGCTCAAAATGAGCGATGTATCGAAGCCCTATCTGTCATGGCTTGCTGCAGAATCAATGTATCGCGTAGCGAAGAAGGGCCACAATGCCGCCAAGCGACGAGACACGCAGGCCAATATCCGTCGATGAGTCAACAGCAAACATCTTTGCTCCATAGCTTTCAATCAAATTGAGTAGTTTAACTATCTCCTCTTCATTTGCGGTCGTGAAGATAGAATCTGAGAATACGACTGCCTCTATTGCCTTCAATGCAGCCGCATTTGACACCTCGTTCATCCCCATCGCAAATTTTGCTTCCCCTCTGTTCACCATCAGCATTACTCTGTCTAGCATTGAAGACACCTCTGCAAGCTTGCTTGTGCTCATGACTTCCTTCATTGCTGCTGAGCGCAGGAATACAAATATCCCATCCTCACCTGCAACATCCATACCATCAACAATCTGCACCTTGTCTTTTAGAACATACTGCCTGCTCACCAATATATTGAAGAACCTGCGTCTACTTTCCCCTGGACCAAATATAATGACCTTGTCATTTTCACTAATTATTGAAGAAACAGTCTTGGCGATGTCTATTAAGTAGGTCTCAATGTTAGGGTTTTTCGTCTGATAGCGCTTGCCGCTCTGGCCAGAATAGATGTTTGGGATGACTTTGACATGCGTACCAGACACCTTGGCAACGGCTGCTTCCTGCGTGTCAATTGCTACCAGAATAAAGCTAGAGCTACCGGCAGACCGCTTTAACATCCTAAGCTCAACATCCTGCCACCTTCTCCCTTTGTCTATTGTTGCCATGTCGCCTGTATGTATAGAAAGCGAGTGGTGGGTCCCTTTTGGCACCATCTCATTGTCTGTATCTATGATGATGCCAGATATCCTTAGCCTATCAACTGCTGAATCAAGATTGCTCTGCTCTACTTTGAGAGCAACACGCACCTTGACGCGCTCGCCCTTGTCAGGCCGGCCATATTCCTTGACCTGCTTGATTAGACGAGTACTGTCTGCAATGACATGATCGCCCCTCTCTACGATACGGCGTAAGGTAAAGAGGTCATCTGCATCTTCGGGGATTATAAAAAAAGCATTGTTTGATGTGCCGCTTGGCTTTACTATCATACTGTCTTTCCGCTTGCAGTTACAGCAGAGGATGGATCTTGCCCTTGCTGCTGCTGCTGCTGCTGGTTTTGGAGCAATTTCAAATAATTGTCAACCCATTCCTGTGTCAGTACACCTGACTCAACTAGGTTGACTAAGGCATTTGGCGATGCAAAGCCTTGGACCTTGCCTATTCGCCTGCGAGTCTGCCTCCACTTTAGCTGAGTGTTGCCGCTCTTTGATGAATAAATGATGCCAAGGATCTCTTTTGCATTTACAAAGGTCATCTCCCTTATTTTCTTCAGTGTGACCTTATCGGCAGCTTCAATATAGATTGCTCCAGGGCCCTCTTCGCGCTCTGGAAACACTTCGTAATCGCGCAGGTAACTTTCTGGTATGAAGGACCTGCAGGTGCTTATGATGATAAACTTTCTAAAGCTCTCCAATGAAGCTGTAGTCTCTATCTTAACCAATGTAGATATATAAAAGCCACCTAGCCATTTATCAAGTTTTGTGAGATGTAAAAGAGTGGACAAACTCCTTACTCAAGATCTCTTTCACCGAGTCAGTAGGGCTATCTAGTCATCGCTTGTCCACGCTAAGAATGAGGGGTTGCGAGAATAAAAACCTACGAACAGCACTTGCCCTTTGGAATTTCGTGGCCGTGAGGGCACCTCTGCGGGTGCTTCAAAAGCGTGCACAGTGCATCTGTGAACAGATCCTTCATATGGTGTTCTATCCCGCAGATCATCTCCTCGTCTACCTCTATTTTGAGAGCGTCCTTCATTAGGACCTCAAGCAGTCTGGTATTTCGCATCATCTTCTTGCCAATGCGTTCTCCTTCCCTGGTCATTTCCACGCTACCTTTGTTGTAGTGCACAAGTTGGGATCTGTTCAGCTTGCGGAGCATTTGGACGACAGAGGGCTGAGTGACGTTTAGAAGCTTCGCTATTGAGCTTACCTTGACTGCCTTCCCTCTTTCGCGGATATACCATATTGCTTTCAAGTACATTTCAATATGCTCAGACTCTGCTGTACCAACATAAAGCTCTTCATCTTTGGTCACTTGCTGCTTTTTCCTTGCAATGACAGACTCCAAGACGGTTATTCTGTTCTCGCCAAACTGTATTAACCTTATCTGATGCGTATAACGCCGTTTTTACCTAGATTGGTTATTCTTCTGGCCAGAGTCTTCCCATAGGTACTGAAAGTAACCTTTTGCAAAGCCTGCAAGGCCTGTATGGTCCGCCCAGATGGCTATCGGTTCAAAGCTGCCATTCTCACCTGTGCCTTCTCCAAGAAGTATGATGACATGTTTTGCGTCCCCTATGATGCCGCCTCCAAAAAGACCATCCTTAAGTCTAACCTCTGCCACCCTTGATAATGCCTTCATCGTGTCGGAGCTTATCTTGGCAGATGCAAGGATGTTTATCTTGACTGCTCCCCTGTCATGCAGCGTCCTAAGCTCTGGCTGGAGTGGCTTGGCTATGTCCGCTGCAACAAATGGTAGCGCGACGAGCAGCTCCTGCTGCACGTTCTGAATTATCTCATTGACCTTGGCGATTATGTTGTAGACCCCCCTTGCGACCCATATCTCAGGTCTCTCCTTTATGCCGCTTTTTGTATACATTGGCATCAGCTCGTTTACTATAGTGCTCTGACTCTCGCGGAAGTTGTTCTCTTGGCGCGTCCTCGTGATTCCAAGAGCTGTCGAGGGAGACTTGGGAAAAAACTTTTGCGGTCTAGAGCTGCCGGACTCAAGCCATCCTTTCTCTTCCAGGCTGTTGAGCACCTCATAGATCTTCGAGTATGGAACCCCTGATTTTTTAGAAACGTCTGCGGCAGTCATAGAGCCGGTGTCAAGCAGTGAAAGGTAAACACGTATCTCATAACCTGTCAAGCCAAGGTTTTCCATCGCCTTCCTTGACCTGTCGCTAATGCTCACTTCTTCTCAAACTGGGCACTGTAGTATATTTTTTGCTTTTTAAATGTATGTGCGCTTTTCAATAAGGTGACCCCGCCCATAGCTGGCAAGTTAAAAAGGATTAGTACTCTCCCAAGATGAGAACACAGACCACCTTTACTTCAATGTAGATCTTGATTCTTTTCTCGCAGGTCCTACGTGATTATAAACCTATTCATCACCGTAGGAATAAGCAAGTTAGCTTTATATCAAAGCGAAGATTGTGTTCAAAAGGTAGCAGTAGTATGGACTTAATCCAAATTTCGAACATGTCTAACAAAACCGTGAGCGCTAGACGCACAATCCGATTCACACAAAGCATCTGTCCAGACTGCAATATGATTCTGGATGCTGAGGTCTTTGAAAGAGAGGGTAAGGTCTTTATGACAAAGACATGCCCGACGCACGGTGAGTGCGAAGAGCTGTACTTTGGCTCATATGAGATGTACAAGAAGTTCAGTACGTATTGGATGGATGGCAAGGGTGCACATGCACCAAATGTCATGATAGACAAATGCTCATGCCCCAACAACTGTGGGCTTTGCACGAACCACCTTTCCCATTCTGGGCTTTCCAACATGATCATCACCAACAGGTGTGACCTGACATGCTGGTATTGCTTCTTTTACGTCAAGAAGGGTCTTGAAGGCGCTTACCTTTATGAGCCAAACATGGAGCAGGTAAGGGCTATGATGAAGACTCTCAAGGCGGAAAAGCCGATTTCAGGCAACTCTATTCAGATCACAGGCGGCGAGCCAATGCTCCGTGATGATATTAATGAAATAATCAACATAATGAAGGAAGAGGGTGTCGACCATATCCAACTTAACACCAACGGTATCAAACTGGCCATGTCTCCAGAAACAATGCGCCAGGTAAGAATGGCAGGTGTCAACAACCTCTATCTTTCATTCGATGGAGTAAGTCCAAGGACCAACCCCAAGAATCATTGGGAAATTCCATATACATTGGAATCGGCAAGAAAGTGTGGAATGACTGTAGTATTCGTCCCAACAGTCATCAAGTCGATCAATGATCACGAGCTTGGTGAAATCATCGGATACGCCCAGAAGAACCTAGATGTGGTTCACGCAGTCAACTTCCAACCTGTGTCACTTACCGGCAGGATGACAAAGAAAGAGCGTGAAAAATATAGAATTACAATTCCAGACTGCATTGAAAGGATCGAAGAGCAGACTAATGGTGAAATTTCAAAAGACTCGTGGTTTCCAGTTCCTTCATGCATGCCAATGACAAATGTGATTGAGGCGTTCAGCAAGAAGCCTAAGTATGAATTGTCGATACACTTTGCTTGTGGTGCAGGTACCTATGTATTTGAAGACAGAGAGACTAAAAAGCTAATACCTCTTACATCATTTGTTGACATCAAGGGAGTCCTTGAATACTTTGAAGAAAAAGCGGACGAGATCAAGTCGGGTGCCAATAGGTACTGGGCGCTGCTTGAAGTGGTCCGTAAGCTAAAGCAATTTGTCAACAAAGATAAGCAGCCAAGGGGCCTAGATTTGGCACGAATGTTCTCGAGCATTTTGCTCAAGCGCAACTTTGACTCTGTAGGCTCATGGCATGTGCGGTCGCTCTTCCTTGGAATGATGCACTTCCAAGACAAGTACAACGAGGATCTTGAAAGGCTACAGAGGTGTGACATCCATTATCTCACTCCCGACCTCAGAATCATCCCATTCTGTGCATTCAATGTCATCCCCGAATGGTACCGCGATAGAATCCAGAAGAAGTATAGCATCCCAGTCGAAGAATGGGAGAAGGCTCACGGTCAGACTCTAGAAGCTGGCCTCTACCGCGGGTTAATGAGGAGAGGAAAGCCAGAAGCCCAGATGGGTTGTGCTCTGTCCGAAATGCACAAGGCCGCTGCTCTAGAGCAAGCCGATGATCATAAAGGCGTAGAGCTGCGCAATGGCATGGCTGGCGCGTAAGCAGACACCACACTTTTTTCCCTTTTTAGTAGTAGTAGTGAATAATCACACTTCTGCGTCAGTGCCGATTTTGGATGTAATCGAGGCGCCTTTATTGCTATAATGGCGGTGATGTATACCCTTAAAAGAAGAACGATCTACCATTGCAGCCGAGTGCTCTGATATTGCAGTAGCGGCATATGTGGATAGTCCTTCCAGCTACCTTCATCTTCTCCGACTCTGTTTTGTCGGTGCTAGGGGAATTTTTTTTGATTGATGCAAGAAAAAGACCTTGAACGCAATTTTTGACTCCAATTTTTTTTCTCTCAGTATGCCTGCTGATTCTATCCTATTACCTGCCTGCTGCGTTATGGATATTTCGTCTACTATAACCACTACTACCCCTGCATACATATTTTGTTGTATTATGAAAATTAAAATTGGATAGGCTGCATGCCAAGCCATATGGACCTAAAACAGTGGTGCCGGCTCGACGAGCAGATCTACGTCGCGGAAATGGACGAGCGTTATAAGCAATATGCAGGTCTCTCATATAGTGAACACATGATAGAGCGGCTTGCGGAAATGAGGAATATTAGTGCAGGGACATTTGTCGACTTCTTTTCGCAACCTAGGGAGTTGTTTCTAGGCTCGCTCGAAAACATTGCAGATTCTTCAACTAAAAAGCTTGAACTCCAGCTGTACAATTTACGCAATGAAAAGATTATTTCTTCGAGTTACCGCTTTGCCAGAGCTCCGGTCAACTGGAGCACATGGCGTCAATTCAACAGTATTGAGAAAGATTCGAAAAGGCGCAAGCATGTATTTGACGAATTCATTTCAAAGACAAGATACATTTCACCTGTTATCAAGGAGCGCTTTGACCAGATGGAAAGAATTTACCGCCAATACTCGGACAACAAACTGACTCCTTTAGATGGATACCTCGAGAATGAAAAGATCTCCTACTCCAATTTGATAGATTTTGTGAAGTCTATGGGAAGGCAGGCAAAAAAACCCTTTCAAGAATCGCTTGAAGCTGTCTCCAAAAAGGTGCTTGGGCGCAAAGCAGAATATTATGATGATTTTTATTTTTTCCGCAACAGGATACATGCCGACCTTGAAAAAGAGTTTGTTGCTGTTAACCCTGTAGAGCAAGTCAGAGGCACTCTTGCGATAATGCAATTTGACCTGTCTTCAATCTACATCGATACGGAACACAGGAAAAATAAGTATCCCTCACCGATATGCTTCTTTGTAGAGGTGCCACATGATATCAGGGTGTTGTACAAAAGTGAAAGCCCATATTTTGACCTGCAGGGGTGCTATCATGAAATGGGACATGCAGTACATGCATCTTCAATAAACGCGCAGGCAGAATATTGGAATCGCTACAATTTCTCAATGGGTATAGCGGAGATATTCTCAGTATTCCTGGAGCGGCTGACAAAGAATAGGATATATTTGTCATCGCTTGGAATTAAGAACAACCAGATTCTTGGAGAGATCGAGGCAAGGAACAAGTTCATAGACCTGTTCTTTGTCACGCTTTACGCTGCCAATTCACTAATGAAGGCCGAGTTTTGGCATGAGAAATTGTCAATGGAACAGGCAAGCGATGTATATGCAAGACTGATAAAGGACTACACCGGCTTTGAAATGCCCGGTGAATACTGGATGCTACACCACATACTGCCAGACGCAATAATGTATGTTCCAAGCTATCTCATTGCTGCAGTTCGTGCTGTTGAGTTGGATCATCACCTGCAGGGTAGGTTTGGAGAGAGATGGTGGGAGCAAGTAGAAGCCGGCAAATATATTCGAGAAATAATGCAGCCAGGAGCTGCAATAAACCTATCAAGGTTCTCAAGGCTTGATACCCGCCTGTTTATGAATGAACTAACAGATATTGGCAGTATATAATACATGAATCTTATAACTATACTTCCTAGCTCCAAGGAAATATAGCACCAGCATAATGCCATAAGAAGATGCCTATATCCAGGAAGAAGAAGGTCAACTAGTGTACAAGAAGTAGATCATTCAAGAGTTCTCTTGCCTAAGGCTGCTGCACGCAAAATGAGTGCAGACATGTGTAGATCATAGCTGGCAATTCTAGGTTAGTTTGATGTTACCAAAAACCAGGGTGAAGAAAAAAGGAATTATTGGAGATTGAAACTTATTCCATGATAATGGCTTACTACTACATTGGTGTCCGTATGTGAGAAATTTTTTGTAACTAGATTTGCCAACGATCACAACATGACTGTAGTGGCAGTCATATGCTTGCACATGTGATTTTCTTTACATCTGTAAGTTCTGACTTAAATGCAAGCATTGACTATTGTAAGCGCTGATTAGAAGACTACGCTTACTTCGGCCTTTTCTTCCTTTGTCAGCGCGCGGTAGCCATCCTTATCGATAATGACTACATTGATGCTGTCACCGGTTCCAGCATTTCTCCTAATAGCAGCTGCTATCGCTTGCATTGCTACCTTGTAAGCGTCATTTACACTCATGTCAACCTTGTACTCTGATTCCAAGTAGCCGTATGCAACAGGAGAGCCGCTGCCAGTCGAGATGAACTTCTCTGTCGTCATGGAGCCGAACAGATCTATGTTGTAGATTTGGCTACCCTCATTTTCCGTCCAGCCTGCCATTATTATCTGGACATAATATGGGAAAAATCGTTGATTGAAAAGCACATTTGAGCATAGCCTTGCAGCAGACTTGATTGGCATCAGCTCCTTGTTTTGGAGTCTATAGAGGTTAGAATTGTAACGCATAATGTCGACTAGGTTCTGCGCGTCTGCCACACCGCCGGCTATAGTCATTGCCAGATGACGGTCGACCTTCTGGATCTTCATCACGTGCCTGTCGGCGATAAAGAAGCCTGCGCTTGCACGTGTATCCGCAGCCAGCACTGTACCGTCCTTGCATGTTAGGGCACAGGTAGTGGTTCCCTTCTTTATCTGGTCGGCAATATAATCCGGATATCTCTTGTCGTGAGGATACATTTGTGAAATGGAGTGGAGCCACCTGATTTAAAACTATCTACCTGTCTAGCCTTCTGTTTGTTTTATATTCCTCTTGGGAGATATTTTTCTCTAATCAGCTTGCAGCCAAAGACAATATTTGACAAGATCTGGGACGCTCATATAGTGTATGAAAAGAAGGAGGAGGAGGCGGAGGCCAGTCAATCACTGTTATATATCGATCGTCATCTGATTCACGAAGTGACCTCACCTCAGGCTTTTGATGGGCTTCGGATGAGCAAAAGATGCGTCAGGCGGCCGGATCTGACTTTTGCAACTATGGACCACAATGTCCCGACAAGCGACAGGTCGCTTCCAATTATAGATCAGATATCCTCGATACAGATGCAGACATTAGCTCAAAACTGCAAGGAGTTTGGTATAACGCTATTTGATATGCACAGCCCAGATCAGGGGATCGTGCATATCATTGGACCGGAGCTTGGGCTGACTCTGCCAGGCACCACGATCGTATGTGGTGACAGCCACACTTCAACCCATGGTGCCTTTGGCGCTTTTGCGCTTGGGATCGGGACAAGTGATGTAGAGCACGTTCTTGCCACTCAGACTATATGGATGGACAAGCCTCAGACATTTGCAATAAATATCGAAGGCAGCCGCAAAAACCCTCATGCAGTCACCGCCAAGGATATCATACTGCACATCATCAGAACTATCGGCACTGCAGGCGGTAGCGGCACGGTGCTTGAGTACCGTGGTGAAACAGTCTCAGATCTTTCAATGGAGAACAGAATGACTATGTGCAATATGTCGATAGAGGCAGGTGCAAGGGCTGGCATCATGGCACCTGACAAAGCGACATTTGACTTTATCCGGGGTAGACGCTACGCTCCCAAGGCCGAGCAACTTGAAAAATCAATAGAATACTGGGAGGATCTGAAGACGGATCCAAATGCCAAGTTCGACAAGTCCATCACCTTCAATGTCAGTGCGCTTGCACCCCAAGTTAGCTGGGGAACCAATCCCGGGATGGTGGTAGGCATTACCGATACTGTGCCGCACCCAGACCAATTTTCCAAGGGGAATGAGAATGAGTTCAAGGCTGCAACCCGCGCGCTTGAATACATGGCTCTGGAGCCAGGAACGCCAATTACAGACATAAAACTTGACAGAATATTTATTGGATCCTGCACAAATTCGCGGCTTGAAGATTTGCTGGAGGCATCACTCGTAGTAAAGGGTAGGAAGGTCTCACCAAAGGTACGTGCAATGGTGGTGCCCGGCTCGCAACAAGTCAAGGCGGCTGCAGAGCGACTTAGGCTTGATAGAGTTTTCAAAGAGGCCGGCTTTGAATGGCGCGAATCCGGATGCAGTATGTGCCTTGGTATGAACCCTGATATACTTGCTCCCGGTGAGCGATGCGCAAGCACTTCAAACCGCAACTTTGAAGGAAGACAGGGAGTTGGAGGAAGGACGCACCTTGTGAGTCCCATTATGGCGGCAGCAGCTGCAATCGAGGGACACTTCGTAGATATAAGGGAGTGGCTCTAGATGGAGCCTTTTATAGTGCTACGAAGTAAGGGAACACCCCTTGACAGGGTAAATGTCGATACAGACCAGATAGTGCCAAAGCAGTTTTTGAAGTTGATTAATAGGACTGGCTTTGGCAAGTACCTGTTTTACGATTGGCGCTTTGATACGGACGGCAAGCCAAGAAGCGACTTTGTGCTAAACAATCCAAAGTACTCTAGCCGGCAAATACTGCTTACACGTAATAACTTTGGCAGCGGCAGTTCAAGGGAGCATGCAGCCTGGGCCATACTTGATTATGGGTTTAAAGCAATAATTGCACCATCATTTGCAGATATTTTCTATACCAACTGCCTTAAAAACGGAATACTGCCTGTACGGCTCCCAGAATACGAAGTAGACTATTTGTTCAGTGAGGAAGATCTTTACATCGAGATTGACTTGGCAAGACAGATAGTCATAGCCGGCTCACACAACATGCATTTTGAGATAGACAATTTCCACAAGAAATTGCTACTTGAAGGCTTGGACAGCATTGGGATGACTTTGCAGCTTGAAGACTATATTGCAAGGTATGAAAGACACAAGCAGATGTTTGCTTTGCATAGCAACTAAGAAGACTTTTATCCTAAATTCGTTAAGGGGAAGACGAAGGTAGTTGGCCGGCATTGTTGCTATTTATAGCTACGGGTCGAACAGCAAAAACAACATCATCTACTACCTTGCCCATTCGATGAGGAAGTTGCAGCACAGAGGCAAGGCATACTGGAAAATGATAGTAGGCGAAGCTGCCGCAGGTGCAGAAGGGTCTCTTCCTGCAGACGAAACGATCTTGCGCATCGCACAAAAGGAAAGGCTTCGTGGAAATAACGGCATTGGCTATCTCTCAAAAAGACCGCCGCCCTTTTCCAGCATGAACAGTATCTGGGTTGCGTTTGATGGATTCTTCGTAGATACTGAAAAACTGCACCTGCACCCATACATTGGTTCTGCAAGGGACTCTGATTCGCTTTTCCAGATCTACCATATTTTCACTCAGCTCTTAATTTTGGAGAAAAATCCTGAGCGGGCAGCCGAGTTTCTAGATAGGCATCTCAGAGGGAACCTG
The DNA here is from genome assembly GCA_045809585.1 of Nitrososphaera sp. Classification (GTDB taxonomy): domain Archaea; phylum Thermoproteota; class Nitrososphaeria; order Nitrososphaerales; family Nitrososphaeraceae; genus Nitrososphaera. Next base: position 22,402 of record JBJMEE010000033.1, read on the forward strand.
ATGATCAAGGTGGGCGAGGGAATTTACGTATACCGTGACAGGACTGGATTCAAGCCACTTGTAAGTGCAACCAACCGCGACAAGACCCTAAATATCATAGCATCTGAAAACTCTCTAAGAACCTCTCTCATTAACATGGAATTTGCAGACGTCAAGCCTGGCCACCTCTTGAAGATGGACAAAAACGGTGAACTCGAAGTCCTCACTAGTGAGTCTACAATAAGGTTGATGATGGATCCATTTGAGTTCATAAGGGAGTCAAATGTCGTAGCGACGATCAATGGCAAGAGCATCTACCAAATCCGCAAGAATATCGGCAAGGAGCAGGCCAAATTTTTGTCTAAAGAGCTAGATGTAGACTTGGCCTTTGCAGAGCCTGATTATACTCGTCCAATGACTCTAGGCTTTAGCCTTGAATATCAAAAGCACTCAAAGATATTTGAGCTGGCAGAAGGCGTAATTAAGGACAGGTACGATGACGCAGACCACATGATCGACTTTTCAGAACAGGTGAGCAAAAACAAGCTACTCACCACGGGCCGGTCACTCAAATTTGTCATCCAAGATCTAGTGCAGGGAAAGAAGATAGCTACAGTGCAGGGCACAATCCAAACGGGCAGTACAACGCGGGAGACAATATATTATCTAAAGAACACCGGCGCAAAGCACATAGCTGTAACCGTAAGCTATGTGCCGACAGTGGATGGAAGACAGGTTGGGTTGTATACACAAAACCGCGACCTCATCGCAAATAAGTACATGGGCAAGGTGTCATCCATCGATGAGCTCAACCAAAACATTGCCAGAGAGATAGGGGCTGATTCTTTATATTACAACTCGCCGGCTGTTCTGGCAAAAGGCATTGGGGTATCAGAAAACGAACTATGGTTTCCTGAGTGGGTGAGATTCATTGATTACAAATAAGAACAAGCTATATCCATCCTGTAAGATAGAGATGCTTATCATAAAGAAAATGGACTGGAGGCCGAGAGTGTATGTAATGCCGAGAAGGAATACGCGAGCCAATTCTCACTCTTGACAAGAATAATGAGACAGATTACAGAATAGTCACATCGCTGTTCAATCTTTGGAGTGCATGCTTATGTATAAACGCGCATTAATCGAACGGCAGCGCCAAAATCTTAAGCAACAGATTGTGATGCTATTCTGCATAATGATGACGCTTACATGAAAATATGTCAACTACTACAATCACAATACTAACTACGACACAGCCAACAACTAATCAATTCCCAATATACCGAGGGTATATCAGCTTGTGGAGACCTGATGAAATATCCATACAAGGAGTTACAGCTCCATCCACTGGAACGCCTTGGCCAACCGCATCTTTATTTGGTCATATACACACCTGTGACCATTAAATGATTTAGAGCATCTTTTCTGCCTCGCTTAGGGAATTTACCCTTACTGGCCAATTGAAATTCTTATTCCATGGCTGGTTGAATAGTATTGCAGACTTGGGAGAGATAACGTCTATTAGGTTCTTTGGCGCATCGTCTATCAATATATCAAAAGGGTAGTTGGCTTTTGGCACCGCGTCATAGATGAACAACAATTCGTCAGTGTAGATGTGATTGAAATCGAGCCACTTGGATACGTAGGGCGCTGTAGGCCTCTCGCGCTTTGTAATTATAGATATCCTGTAGCCTTTGCGGTGGATGCGTTTTGTCACCTCCCCAATCTTGGGTTCTGTAGGTGGTATTTCGCGCCAGCGGTACTTCCATACATAAGTGAAGTACCTGTAGATCTGAGGAGGCGTTATAGGCAGTACTGTGGGTATATCCCAATCGGCGATCTCTTTCTTTGTGATTTGTGATTTGTTTCGCTTGTTGTATTCGTCGGTCCATACAAGCATTACATCGGCAAGGACGGAGTCGACATCAATAGCCACTGTTTTGACAGTCTCCGTCACCTTTGAACCCATTTCCTCCACATCAGCGATCAATGTAACTCGCAACATCCATAGCGTATTTATAGAATATCAATGAAACCCGAGATGTCTACCTCCGTTGAGTGTAGAGAGTTAGCTGGTTCACTGATTGGTAGAAAGTATGTAGTTTGTTGGAGGAGGATGATAATGGTCAGACAGAGATCAGGTCTTAGTCTTTGAGTAATAAAATCGACGTTTTTGCCTCTTGCCGCAGCATTAACAAGATGAGATTGGATGTATTCTTAAGCAGAATAGTACTCTCTGCTATCATTTTGCAGCGAAGGATTGATCTAAAATATGGAGGTTTTCATAGCACAGATTATAAAAATTAGTTATGAGCAATTTAACTTCATGTTTATTTTTTATAAAAAATATGATTTGTTTGAGATAGTATGAAGTAGGGTTCTTGTTCTAGCACCAATCTAATGATTGCAGGATGAATACCTCACAAGACCATGGCAATGATGCTGCCTCTTCCGCCGACAAAGAGCACTCTTTTGAATTCAATATTAGAACCGAAGAAATTTATTTTGCAGACCAATCAAATGGGTATTATTGCGTCTGCTTTGTAGATATGGTAAATTCTACTGAGGTTACAGCTAGAATTGCAGATGGTAACAAGATCAAAAAGTACTATGAAATATTCCTTAACGCCATGGCTACACTAGCAAAGAACTTTGGTGCTAAAGTGATCAAAAATGTAGGAGATGCGCTAATATTCTATTTTCCAGATACAAAACAAATTGAAAATATCACTGCTTTCAAAGAGGTCCTTGAATGTTGCTCTGCAATTATAGCAGCTCATGAATTTATCAATATAAGATTGGAAGCAGAAGCGCTACCGCCTGTCAGCTATAGAATCAGTGTCGATTATGGAAGAGTCGAGGTTGCTACAACAGTCACGTCGGGTACAGAAGACTTGTTTGGACCTACGGTTAGCATGTGTGCAAAGATAAATTCACAGGCAGAACCAAATGGGATAGTAATAGGGGGAGACTTACATGAAATTATGAAACGCCTTTCATTTAAGGAATATTCTTTCAAAGAAGTAGGAAAGAAACATCCTGTTGGACTTAGATATTCCTATCCTGTATACTCAGTGGTAAGAAAGGATGAAGTGCCAGCTAGGGATAGCGCGTTGAAAGTTTTCAAGAGGGAAGTCCCCAAACCAAACTTCGGAGAAGAGACGCTATCTGTCTATCGTCGAAAAGCTTTGCAACCAAGAGATGACATTGCCTTCGATTCTTATCCTAAACAAACAAGTCATCCCACTGTTATGCTAGTAGACGATGAACCAGATATACTTACAGTCTTTAAATCCTACTTGACTTCTGAGGGTTATGTGGTGGAAGCTTTTTCTGACTCGTACATGGCATTACAGTCCTTTGCGAGATCAGAACCTCGTCATTATGACCTACTAGTTCTAGATATTAGAATGCCAACAATAAATGGATTACAGTTGTATCAGAGATTGAAGGCTGTAGATCCATACGTCAAGGTTATCTTCCTGTCTGCTCTTGAAGCAACGGATGAACTTGTAAGTATATTAGATGGGATAAATACTGCAGACGTCATAAGAAAACCTATCGATAGAAAACATTTCCTTCAGAAGGTAAAAGCAACCATTGAATCTTCGCATTCCGGATCAAATAACTGATAATAATATTTCCAAGTGCTAATGTGCTTTCCTTCTCACTCGAGCTTCTATTTATTTTTCTCACTAAAATAGGAAGCGTATCTACATCATTCTCTAACAACCTTGTGATTCCTACGTATTCTTGTTATGTCATCTGATATAGTTAAAGAAGATTTTCTTTAGTAACAGTTACGATTACATCTATCTCCAAAATGGCATATTTCAAAATGCTCACTATATTTCCCTATTTGTTCTAATATTTTTCTGTTTAGGAA
>JBJMEE010000034.1:0-7087 GCA_045809585.1 Nitrososphaera sp.
CTACCTCGGAGAGCTGATCGAAAAGAGGCTGATCACACAGGATGTATCCCCTGAAGGAGTAGTATATCGCACAACAGAAAAGGGTAGGGAATTTCTGCTACACTATACACGCTTGGTGGAATTTCTTGAAGAAGAAGCAGCAGGGCAGGAGTCAGAAGTTGAGTTAAGTTCACCTTACATTAGTAGTAGGAGTTGGATGCGTTAATCTGAAGATGGAAAGGAACTACCATAACAAACAAACCCTTTTTGGACAGAATAATAATAGCAACTACAAATATTGATAGCAAAAGAATAAGAGGAGGATGCCTTTACACCTTCCGATAAGATTTGATATTTTTGCTACATTTGCAATCCTACGGCTATCGAGTCTTTCTAAGGAAAAGCTGCTGTTGCTAAGGTCGTGGGTTCAACTCCCACAGATCCACCTTTTTTACTACGAGGAAACTACAGTATCAAAGGAGGCTGGGAACGATATGTTATCTTGTCAGACCCTAATACTTTCTCTAACCTTCTTAAGAAAATGTGCATTACCCACTGGCTTCTTCAGGATATCAAATGACTTTACGCCTTCTAGTACTGTTACCAGCTCTTCTGTCGCTTCTAAAGCAGATAAGAAAATTACTTTCAATTCCTTATTCATTGTCCTCAGCCGCTGATATAGTTGAAGTCCATTCATGGATGGCATCCTTATATCCAAGATTACTAATGCATAATGATTGTTGTATTTTTCTGCCGTAGAAAAGGATTCCAGTGCTTTGTACGGGTCAGAGAATGCTTCTACTTTACTAAAGCCGTCATCATCTAGAAGCAGCTCAAAAAATGAAAGCATATCGCAATCATCGTCTACTAGCATTATTCTGCACAGGTTTTGTTTTTCTTTCTCTGATAAAATAATATCACTCCTTGGAAAGAGTTCTAGTCCATCTTCACTTTTGAATGGATTCTTTTTTATGCTTTCTTCTTCTTTTTTTGCTATGTGCTTAGCTATATGTGTTAATGAGTATAGTGGATACAAACGATTGGCAATATGGTATCCCTCTATCTCTTTGAATAGATATTCCTCGAATGACATAGATTTCACCACTCGATAGAGTTCGCAGCCTATGACTATTCCATTTGGTTCTGCCTTTGAATTTATTTTTGCACAAATGTTCATAGTTGAACCAAATAGGTCTTCAGCACGAGAGGTTGCCGAGGATGCAATTTCTACTGCTCCATAATCTGCACTGACCCGATAACTAATTGGGGGCAGCATTTCTAAATGGAGCTTCGTGTTAATAATGTCACGCGCAGCAACTAAGGTAGTAGAACATTCAAGCACGTCTTTGAAAGCATCTCTATTGCAATGATCAGATGTTAGAGGATAATAAAAAACCAGAGCGTCGCCCATATTCTTGATTATCTCTGCACCAAAATTTTTTGCTATGGTGGATATGGCATTTAGAAATATTGTGTAGTATGCCTTTACCTCTCTTGCATTACTGAGATTCATTGTAATAGCAGTGGAATCAACTATGTCAACTACAGAAACACAATAGTTGTTGGACCTGCCAAGGAAACAAATCTCATTATGTTCGACGCTTTGGGAAGTGTATTCATAGGAAATACAAGAGGTAGAAGGCGTGAGTCGAGAGTGATTATTCGACTCATCACTGCGCAGGAATTGGATTGCTAAAAGTCAACACTTCCAAATAGTAATAGTTGGTACGTGCTTATAATGTAACCGATTTATGCCTTATGAGGTGTAGTTATACGTTTACGCTATTTATGCAAAAAACGGTCAGGTTAGCTGCCTTCCTTAGCGGGGCTCTGCTGCTAAGCTAGGCTAGTGGGTTCAACTCCCACAAGAGGTAAGAAAAGCAGCTTTTTCATATTAGACACTACGGATATTGAAGACACCCAAAGGCTGGGTTACTGAGAGATTGAAATGCTAAAGGCAGTATTGTATTTGGTGCGTCGTATTAATAGTAATAATAATGATTTCAATACCATATTTGCTAGCAGACGCTGTGATATGGGCTTGTCGTGACGCTATACACACAGTATATGTTTATGTAGAAGTTGCAAAATCAAGGAAGGATCTAAAGAAAAAGCGATTATCGCTAGTCCCGCCCCGTGCGCTGCACTCGATAACAGCATTAACAATAGATTTCATAGGAAAACAGCTCCAATAATATTAAAAGATCAGGAAGAGAGACGAGAAGGAGCCCGCGAGAGAGGATATGTTATGGCGACAAGAGATAATGCCCTCCCTCTCTTTCTCTCTCATCCCTCTTCCTCAGTTTCCTTCCTTTCTTCCCTCTTTTTTGTGGGATGGTGGTATAGCTCTAGAATTGAGCACTATCTCTTTTTTCTAAGTTTTATTACTATATAAAATAACATATGATCATTTGGTAATACAGGGTTACGGAGCATGCAGGAAGAAAGAATGGGTGGAGCGGATGGAATTTGAACAAGCTTCTTCCCTCCACAGCTGACTGAACTAGGATGGACTATGCTGGCTGAGGTAGTGGGTTCAAACCTCCGCCTGTCTATTTTATCGACTACAGATGGTTCTCAAAGAAAGAGCTACCCTTCTCATTCTTATAATTAATTTCAACAAAGAATTTTATCTAATTCATATTCTTTCAGAAAATGATATGAACAACCACGAAAAAAGAAGAACAACAACAACAATACCCATGATGCTGACCATAATACTAGTACTATATGGGCCAAATATAGCGTTGACAATGGGGGAAGAAAAAATACAGCTGCGGAAATCTACGAACAACATCTAGTTCCAGCGATGTTTGAGCCTTTTGCCAAAGATCTAATCCAATTATGCAATATCAGACGCTCTGACAGGATACTTGACGTAGCTTGTGGAACTGGCATAGTGTCCCGCCTTGCTATAGATTATGTAGATGTGACTTTGGGAAAAGTAGTAGGAGTCGATATCAATCCTATAATGTTGAACGTGGCACGTCATTGTTATGCTGGAAAGGATATTGGCTGGAAGGAAGGGTCTGCCATGTCATTGCCATTTCCAAATGAATTCTTTGACCTAGTAGTATGTCAACAAGGATTACAATTTTTCCCTGACAGGCTTAAAGCATTAACAGAAATGAACCGAGTCCTTGCGGGAACCAGTCGCAGTAGAGGATATAAGGACTGTGGCTATGGCAGACTGGTTTTAAGTGTATGGACATCTATTAAGGATAGTCCGGGTTTTCATATCCTTGAACGGTTGTTGCAAGAGACAATCAGTCATGAAGCAGCAACAATAATGCAACTGCCTCACTCACTTTCAGATAGTACAGAGTTGATCTCTCTTGTCAGAGCTGCCGGATTTGGTAAAATTTTGTCTAAAGAAGTAACTAAAACAATATCATTTCATTCAATTGAAGAATTCGTTGTTCGATTCACAAATGGGTCAATGTTAGCTAGTTACTTCTCTGATAAGAAGAAGGTTGATGATATTTCATGGGATAAACTGCTGAAGGGTGCTAGCCGCGAACTATCTCAATTTGTCGATGAACATAGTGGAAAGTTATCCTTTCCTCTCAGCACCCGTCTTATTTTTGCCAACAAGAATTCATAGCAATTTTAGATCTCAATTCAATTCCTTCTTTATCCAACATCTAGTTCTCTGATTCAGACAAAAATCTATTGTTAGTATTTAGTAGTGTGTTGAAGCATGTTTCTGAGTACGCATCCGAATATAGTTGAAGAATGTCAGCGTACGGAGCATGTACAATGAAGCGGGCGAGATCTGAGCAATAAGTTCTCCTCCCTAACTGCCATTTGGATGGGCTTTAGAAAGATTCTGAGCTGAGGTCGTGAATTCAACTCCCCCACATAACCCAACTTTTTTACTAGGAGGGAACTACGGCACTATTTGAGTTTATTCTAGGTAGTTGTCGAACAGAATGTCTAGCAATGCCTAGCATATCAGATAGAAAAAAGTATTTGATGAGATGATGTTTGCCATTCCTAGACTTTATATCTAAGGATACACTCTTGTACTATTCCAGCTGCGGCGCAATCGACTCCAGCTTTTCATTGCAGTGACCATCAAGACAAGCAAAAACAGTACCTACGTCTTCTTCTGCATTTGAATAATCCTCTGCAATCTATTTTAGGTACAAGTGGATATACTTCTGCATCATAAATGAGCGAGAGAGAAGAAAAGGTAAAAAGAGAAGTGAAAACTGACGAGTACGGAAATGTGACAAAGGAAGAAGTGAGACGAGAGGTTGATACAAAGAGTGAAGCCGAACAAGATTTGGAAGATGCTGGGGACAAGATAAAAGCAGGTGCAAGGGCAATGGGTGCAAAAATGGACGATCCAGATAGGGATTTAGGTGCCCAATACGAAAAGAAGAAGACAGAGGAAAAGCTAAAGGACTAATAATAATCATCTTTCGAAAACACCGATGCCTTCCCCTCTTTCATTGGACGGCTTAAATTGAGCAAGAATCTGGATTAGGCCTCAAAGCGATAATAGAGCTCATAAAATGAGGGGTTCAATACTAAGTCTTGACCTAGCAGCATAGCTTGGAAGGACTTTCACATTCATTCCTTCTCTGCTCTTTGCTTCAATGCTATGTTCGTGTCTTCAAAATTCTGCTTGACAGCCGTATCTAACCATTCTCCAAGAGACTCGACCATTGAACCTGTAAATTTTTCACCTTCTATAAAGCGCATTTTATTGTTTTCAATTGGCTCTATTAGAAAACGATGTTCTCCATTAAATACATCGCCCTCTGACCTGCCAAGCCACCTAAGCTCTCTATCCTTTTCTGCCACTAATACAGTAGGCGTAACGATCATTGTCCCACCTCGCGGGTTTGGCATATGAACTTCAAGCTTCTCGTTTCTTGCTGCTTCGCCGCTTATTTTCTTGATAAATGGGTTCCAAGCGGGATACTTTTCAAAATCCGTGAGGATCTCCCATACATGACTTGGAGGAGCGTTGATTTCTATTTCTGTGACAATCTCCTTTTCCATAGAAATAAGAAGCTCCTTAGATCTATTATGACTTGCACTTGTACTATTAAGCTGATTTTGCAATTTGGTTAGCTGCTACTGCCTTTAGATTGTAGATAGGCTGCAGCCATAGTGGCACCTACGTCATAGTAATAATAATATCTAAGAAGAACAACAACAACAGCAGCAGGCCAAGAATGGCTACTGAAAGAATGAATTTCACTCCTCTAGAGTAGAAGACCCAAAAAAGAAAGACCTTGACAACTAAGAAGAACTGAAAAACCTATCAGGCGTTATCAAACAGACAAATGTTTCAGGATTTTAAATATCACATATGGAAGAAAGGACACACATATAAAGAAAACCGAAATCGACAGTTCCTGTTGAAGTAAAGACCATGACAAGAGTGTGGTTTTCTGAAGACCATTCAACTATGCCGTTACCATCACTTCTCTTATTCTTTTTTCATCGAGATTGAATGTTGTTGCTGATTGTCTACTACTAATCTGTGTATGTAAACTTGGAGTAGAATCCATTCTTGCCAGAGTTATTCCATTTCATTCCATGATCATTGTAGTTATATTTTACTGATTTTGCAACCATCATAGGAAATCCTGGCGTTACAGACATCGGTGGATTGGTAATAACAGATTCAGATTTCTGATCCCCTCCTGTAATTCCCTCGATCGTCAGATCTATTGCAGAAGGAATCTCCAAAGACCGCTTCTTACCTTCAGCTTCAAACTTTATTGGCACAGAGCGCACACCAATAATTTCGCCAATCAAACCAGCTACAATACTAAAGAAACCACCAGATTGTCCTGAGTAAATCTTTCCAAGTGCTTCAGCCTGTTCTTTGCTGGCACGCTCATCTAGATAGAGAGCTGCTTTCCACTTTGGACCCGTGAACATATTTCCAGGTGTATGAAACAATGCGGCAACATTAAGACCGTCAAGCTTCGTATCTTCATAGTGTCCATTCTGGATATGCCAAGCTGAAGTAAGGTCGCACTGTCCTTGGTCGGGATTACCCATGAAAATACATGAACACACTGTATCACAGTTACATGCCTCAAAATAATCTCCTTCAATTCTCCATCTATCTGCCATGCGTGTGAGAGAGCGCACTCTGATATAAAAGAAATGCTGTAGCATGACGTCCACATTGTAGACAAATTAGCTTATAGGTACCGTTATCATCGTGAGTAGGACTACATCATCAGCAGAGTTGTAAAAGATTATTATTGATACCGAGCTTAAAGATTACAGATACCGAGAAGTAAGATGAGCGAGAATGATATAAGAAAAAAGAATTCCTTCCTATACGTTATTCGCTACGATACGTCCATTATTAAGGATAAACTCGTGAGATTAAAAGATCTTATCAATAAATATGACGAAGATCCCAAACCTGAGAAATGGGAACGTGTAAAAGAATATTCTCAGTCTGAAATGAGACGATTAGAAGAGGTAAGAAAATACATTTACAGACATCTAGAGATCATTAGACATTCAGTTAAGAATCATAGACTAGATTCCGGTAAATTCGACTATGTCTATATAAAGTACAGTGTAGATTTGTTCTATGATGCTTATTATATGGATCCAAAATATGACCAACCTGGCTTAGAAGATTTGATAAGCGATATCGAGGATCAGATTGGACAATTACATGCAGCCCTCCAATTTCTTGACTCAGAAAAGGCACCTTAAATGATAAGGGTACGTTGGAGCGGCTTTTGAATGTGAAGCAAGGATGAAAGGAAGAAGCAATACACATAGAAGACACTCAAAGGTTAGTTACAGAGAGATTGAATTGTTAATGGTTATTGTATCGTACTGGTAGTTTGCAGGAAAAAGAGAAATTCTAGCTTTCTGACCTTTCTAAATCTAGTTTTTCAACTGTTGTATTTGGTAGCAAGAAGTAGCAAAAGAAGATAAGATCTCCCTTAGTTCACAACTGCCTTATAAGATGCTTGTTGCAATCTAACTTAATTGCAATTCCACATAGGCTGCTCTGGTTGGTCTTATGATGCATGGCTTGGACACTTTTACCCAGCAAACCTAGAACGCAAGGACTTCCTGAAGTACTATAGCCAAATCTTTGATTTTGTTG
>JBJMEE010000035.1:0-3227 GCA_045809585.1 Nitrososphaera sp.
GTAATTTTCCAAAGGCGAACCATTCACTCAACATTAAAAAGGACATCTATGTTGACGCCTCATATGTCGAGGCAGCCACTAGCAAATCACAACCAAGCACGGTTGTGCTTGTCGACTCAAGGGAGAGGCTTAACTATCTGACGGAGCATATACCGGGTGCAAGAAACATACCTTATACCATGGTAGGGTCAGAAGATAGCATACTTCGCAACGCTGAAGAATTAAAACGCCTAGTAGAGAACCGCGGCATTACAAACGACGCTGAGATAATCACATACTGTGGAAGTGTTGGAACGCTTTCAGGATTGACCTACTATGCACTCAAGAGGGCAGGCTTCAGAAATGTCAAATTATACCCCAAATCATTTAAGGAGTGGAAGGCCTTGGGCAAATCAAAGGAAGAGTTCAAGGACGCCAATTACTGGGATCTTTCTGCAGAATGACACTATATGTGTAAAAGACTCATAGTTTGTCTTACAGGAATGCCAGGTGCGGGAAAGTCCTCAGTCGCATCATTTCTCAATGAAAAAGGCTTTGCAGTTGTAACCATGGGCGATGTCATAAGAGAAGAAGCAAAGAGGCAGGGGCTTGAGCCAACTGACATCAATCTTGGAAATATGATGCTCAAACTAAGGCAGGATCTTGGGCCAGGAGCTGTAGGTCATATAGTACTACAAAAGCTGACAAAAGATGGCAGCTCTAATAGTGTAGTGATAGATGGCATACGCAGTATAGCTGAAGTTGACGTCTTAAAGAGGGTGGGTCATGTAAGACTTCTTGCAATTCATGCATCCCAGGAGACTAGGTTTAAGCATCTTCGGCAAAGGCGCAGAGCAGATGCACCTTCAAATAGCAACGAATTTACAGGCAGAGACAAGCGTGAACTCTCAGTTGGAGTTAGCGAAGCAATCGCGCTCGCAAATGAGATGGTATCCAACAACGAGCTGACACTAGAGGAACTAAAGCTGCGTGCATATGAAATTGTCAAAGAATGGCTTGAGGAAATAAAAGAAGAAGAATGAAAAGGCCTTGAGAGAACCAAATATTACCTCTCGCGTTGACCTCAAGGTCGAGGCGACAGTCAATCCATCAGAAAGTGCACAAAAAGTCATCGACGCAATTTCAAATCTATTCACCCGATGTTCACCAGAGCTTTCCTTTAAAAGTAGAGTTATAGGCATAGCAGTCGGTACTGATTCATTTTCCATAATATATGAGCAGGTGCGCTCAAGGTCTGCAATGGGTGTTCTGAGAAGGATGCTATTGGATAATCGAGCTGGTGATAGTACATGGTTTTTGCTTAACAAGCAGGCCGCTACAGCAGGTATTGCAGCTGTTATAGAGGATGAGCAGGAGTCTCCCCTTGGACCAATCAGGGTCACAATCAGCTGCGAAGAACTAGATTCGCTGGTTGATTGGCTGGTTCCTGAGCTATAACTGTATAGTCATTCCACGAGGAAACCTTCTTTTACCCCCGCCAGTATAGGGCTCCATGGCAACAGAGGGATATTGCGTCAAATGTAAGGCCAAAAGAACTATGAAGGATGAGAAAAAAGTAACAATGAAAAACGGCAAACCGGCCACACAAGGAATCTGTACTGTCTGCGGGACGAAGATGTTCAAGATAGGAGGCAAGTGACGTTTTTCTTTTCCATTTTTTGCTTTTTATTATTAGAAGAAAAGAAGAAGAGTAAGAAGAAAAAGAATTAAAAGAAGACAAGCATAAAGGCATAATATTATACCTGTTTGTAGCTGTAATACTCCTGTAACTATTCGATGATAAAGATACGGAACCTAGTCAAGAAGTATGGCAATCACGTTGCCGTAGACAGCCTCACACTTGACATTAATGAAAATGAGGTTTTTGGGTTGCTTGGCTCTAATGGAGCCGGAAAGACAACTACCATACATATGCTTGCTACGCTGCTGAAGCCATCGTCGGGCAGCGCTAGCGTAAATGGGTATGATATTGTCCGGCAGCCAGCCAAAGTGCGCTCAAGTATTGGAATTGTCTTTCAAGCTCCAAGCAGCGACGATATGCTCACAGGTTATGAAAATTTACAACTACATTCTATGCTGTACAGTGTCCCAAGGCATACGAGGAAACAAAGGATAGATGAAGTACTCAATCTAGTTGGTCTAATTGAGCGCAAGCATGACCAAGTCAAGACATATTCGGGGGGTATGAGGAGGCGACTTGAAATTGCACGAGGGCTGCTTCACAAACCCAAAGTGATGTTCCTTGATGAGCCAACCCTTGGACTTGACCCATCAAGCAGGGAGACTATGTGGAAGTATATTCAGCGACTTGTAAAGGAGGAAAAGATGACTGTAATCCTGACGACTCACTATATGGAAGAAGCTGATATACTCTGTGACAGAATAGGCATAATCGACAGAGGAAGAATAGTAGCACTTGACACACCTAAAGGCTTAAAGTCAGGGCTTGGAGGCGACATAATTAGGATAAAGACTAGCGATGATCCAGACAAGATCGGCAGATTTGACTTTGTTCATAAGGTTGAGCAATATGATGGGTTTTTGGTGTTATCAGTCAACAACGCCAAGCGGGATCTTCCAATGCTTTTACGGCATGTTGAGGTAGAGACAGTAGAATCTGCAAGTCCGACACTCAATGATGTATTCATTCATTTGACTGGTCGCAATATCAAAGAAGATCCAGAGGGAGGTTTTGCTGAGAAATATGCAAAATACGATTAGTATACAGGATCATTTGGAGAAGGTGTATGCATTATGGCTTCGTGAGTTTAAGGTTTTCTTACGAGAACGAAGCCGTCTTGTGGCATCAACCTTTACCCCTATCTTATGGCTATTTGTTATTGGATCAGGATTGGGTTCTGCAGCACCTTCATATTTGCCACCAGGCGTTGACTATCAACAATTCATTTTCCCTGGGATCGTAAGCATGTCAATAATATTTACATCAGTATTTTATGGATCGTACATTATATGGGATCGCAAATTTGATTTCTTGAAAAGCGTAATGGTAGCACCCGTTAGCAGGACTAGTGTATTTGTTGGAAAGACGTTGGGTGGCGTGACAAACTCACTGATTCAGGCTGCAATACTTATCACAGTTGGGGCTACGATCGGAATACCTTTTACACCGCTCACGCTTGTGCAGACTGCGGCAGTTGTACTGCTCATGTCATTTGGTCTCACATCTCTTGGGCTAGCCCTCGGTAGTTATATGTACAGCCTTGAAG
>JBJMEE010000036.1:0-4052 GCA_045809585.1 Nitrososphaera sp.
CACATTATCATTTGGGATTGCCAAAGATGGAGCCGTACTACTAGCGCTAACTACCAGAATACCGTTTTCGTCAGCATAATCTTTGACCGCAGAGACCGCAGCGCTTGTGGATGGCCCTATCACTATTCGTATCCCTTTTGATGAAAGGTCCTTAAGTTTTTCAAGCGCCACTGCAGGGTCAGTCTTTGTATCTTCAATTACGAGTCCGACCCTGAATGATGATCCCGACTTTGCAAATTGATTGTTTACGTCGTCGACTGCTAGCGTCAGTGACGCTTCAGCAGACTCCCCGAAGGAGGAAAGTGTACCAGAAAGTGGCAATAAGGCCCCTATCAATATAGTATTTTCGCCTTCTGCAGGACCAAAATATTTTGTAGACTCTGTGGCGAGCGAAGTCATGAAGCCGTAACTCAGTATTCCTCCGATCAGAATTGCAGCTACTATCAGTTGCAGATATTGGAACCTTTTAGAAGTACTATTTTTATTGTAAAAGGCATCTGTTATTTTCACGTGGTCTGAACTAGTATTGTTTACAGAAGCCGTGTCATGGTTTTTATAGGTAGCAAGAAACTTGTTAAACCACAAAAGACCTCCAGCCAATATGAGATACTCTGCTCCGAAGAACATAGAGGATAACCACACCTGTTCGTACAAGCCTGATAGTATTATGAATGCGAACCAGCTGTCCGTTATCACTATGCAGAACAAAGATAGTGATTTGAATGTCCAAGGTATGGACCAAGGTCTTTCCTTCCATAGTCCAATGAGGATTGGGAGAGCAGGAATTGTCATTAGGGCATTCATTATTGGATAGCCGATGAGGACAGCGAACAGAGTAACACTTCCTTGGCTTGAAAAATCTGATAAACCAATGGTAAGATAGATCAAGTATGCTACAAAGATGATATTTCCGATTAGGCTTGCAAGTAATAATCTCTTGTTGAACTTATGGCGAAATTGTTTGTAAGTGGCAATGAGATTATACGCAAGAAATGGATATCCAGCTAACCAGAGGATATCTGATAAGGAGGGAATCGGTGCTGCTATATCAAAGACTAGATCGTAGCTAGCCCAAATTATATCAGCACAGAGCCAAAGCACAAGACCTATTGAGAGGGATATATATGACTTTGAGTGAGAATGATTGTGAAGAATCTGCCTATATGCTAGTAAGATTCCTAGAGTTGCTGCAATGCCCACTGAAGCAATTATTATTAGCTCAGAATAGACATTCCTAGTCTCCGTCCCAGCGAAAAGGATTATAGAGTTTGCAGCAGTGGCAGATACTATTAGCCCGAGTAATAATAGGCTGGGGGTAATGTATGTCTGTGCCACGGCTGTATTTGCAGGATGTTCTATAAGAATTTACATCACTTCTTCTTTATGTATGCTGTTAGCAAGTTAATGTTGCCGGGAATTAAGCTAACTAGTAAAAAACATAACATGGACCTGAGAATATTCTTAAAGCAATTTGTTTCAGAAACGCTGTAGTGCCATGCAAATGGAAAAGGCTGTTAAGAATTTGATCGAACATATCGTGGATGGCAAGTGGGAAGGAAGGCAGCACAAGAGATGTCTACATCTGGGAAAAAGAGAATAATATTTTCTATTATACATTCCAATAATGATGCAGATCTTGTTTTAGGCTAGAATAAATTTTCATCTGCATCCCACTATACCAGCGCAATAGCAATCTATGACTATTACACACTTACTTATTTAAGATAACTGGACTTGACGCCAATTTTCATTGTGTGCGGCCACTACCTGACCATCGGGTCTATTTTCTGAAGGTTTTTTATCAGATCCCTCTGGCCCCTCATTCCTAAAATGACGATCCATGAAAAGGCAGCTTTTGACAATTCGATAGTGGCGAGGTTAACTGTGTGTTAATGAGGAGACCATCTGACAAGACCATAGAATAGCTTTTGTTAAACCTAGAGTACCTCATAGTAATGTGGACAATAGCGTGAAGCTTTTGGCATCATTTTGAAAATGTCAGTCCAGAAGTATATATGAAAGGCCGCCACTTGAATATCAGGCAACAAATGAGATTGTCCAAGACCTTATTCAAAAAGGGTTTATTGAAAGAGAGACACTAGAATACATTAGATTAACTCAGAAAGGTTTGGATAAACGTAAAGAAGATTGTCGTCTATGTTGATAATAATAATAATAATGACAGCACTGAACATATCTACATGTCTATTTGAGAGCAAGACTATATATACACTGTACGTATTCAAAGACTTTTTAATAAATTATTTTCTAGTTAATGCAGCTTCTCCTCTATCTTTTGTTCCTCCTATTTCTATAGCATCAGAGACATCCTTGATAAATATCATACCACGTGCCTTATCTACAGCAGCATGCTGGCCAAGACTGTTTGATATATCATCAACAATCTCATTCATTACGGAGTCAGATACAATTATTTCAAGCTTTGTCCTCTTTATAAAGTCAGGGGTAACCATTCTACCTGTCATATAATTCCGTACCATTTCTGGTACAGCGTCTCGTTCTCTTCTACCGGCAGCATGTACTTCATAGAAGCTTATGCCGCCGACATTGTGTTTTCTCAGAATTTCAGTAACTCGCGCAAGGTCATCATTATTAATATAGACAGATATTTCTTTCATACTTAGCCATAAACATATAGTCAAATAAACTTTTCTTATTAATCTTTGTAAATTTTTTGCAAAAAAGACAATCACTGAAGTATTTCATTATCTATTTAGTTTGATATTGTTCTTATTTATGCAGTATGCCTGTGAATTAATCCACTAACGTTTTGGCTATTCTTGTGGGTGGAATTATTAGGTCAAATCTGTCTTGGGTTCCACCGGACCCATGCCAATGGCAACTATAATTAATATGGATTTGTGAATATAGGTGCAAGTTAATTTTTCATTTTGTACGCCATACTCATCGAGTCCAAATTTTGAAGTTTTTTCTGCCGAGTCCCTCTGGGCCCGCCTAATATAAAAAACGTTCAAAAAATGGACTCAGTACGCTATGCGTAACTAACTATGAGGAATAAAATCCGGTGATCTGATGGGGACATTAATTTTACATTGATTTCTAATGTTACGAATTCGCAGTATTGCGATATGCCACAAAATATAGAAGTTAGCTTACTTGATTAATCCATATTGCTCCAGCTTGAGGGTTTCTTCCTGTATTAGACCGATTCCAGCTGCATAATACTTCTGTTCGGAGACATCAGCCTCAAGTGGACTTGTTTCCCGTGTAGTAAGAGTATCCGTAAAGACCCCCGAGGGGGTTTGAATTTGCTCTCCCATGTTTATTATCTCTGCTCTATCCATAGCAACGCTAGGTGCTATCTCCTGATAGTATCTGGCACCCAACAATATTGTTCCCGGCATTATCATCCCTGCTTTATTTGCACCGTCGCCGGCTATCCATACCCCTTCATGCCCCGCTATATTCCCATTCTCGTAATTATCTACTTCTTCCCCAAAGTAAAATACACTGTTTGTCTCTCTGCATATGGCAAAGAAGTTCCTTGATATCTCTGATAATTCTCCGTTAGTGGTTTCTCTTTCCTCTACTACTCGAGTTTCAGTGCCATTGACCTGCCTTGTCTCGTTTAGGACTGTAACCGTGATTTGAGCTGGTTCGCCATCATCGTCTTCTCCGGAAAGCACTAATTGATAGTTGGGTTCAAGCACAAAGAATGGATTTCTCCCTACTGACGTGAAATTACAGTCTTGAGGTCGAAAGGATGATGTATATTGAGTGCGTTCAAATCCCGCTTCTCCACTTGTGCCATTACCTTCATCTATGTTATTTTCATTAGCATCTTCTGGGTTCTCATCTTCACCTCCTCCTACTGTGGTTGTAGCATATGCTTCTGTAGATAACACACTGAGCGGAAACGCCCAAGCTCCTACAAGTACTGCTATGACCATAATTCTCGATAGGCTTCTTTTCTTTTGCATTATGTGAAGAGACATGCTAGCCCTATTAAGAAATACGATACAACTGACTAACCATCTTTGTATGCTCTATGCAAATAAAACGATCCTCAG
>JBJMEE010000037.1:0-9585 GCA_045809585.1 Nitrososphaera sp.
ACCTTCGGTGAACGGAACAGAAACCCGGGCCATCATTTCGCAGGCATATAGAATATAGCTAATTTTTCATATAAACTATGTTCCAGCAAGTTAACACAAAAATGATAATTGTAAGAAATTAGCAAAGACCACAAGAGGCAAGATTAGTGGGAGAACATCTTGTTAAAGTTGCTGAGACAAAAGACATTCAAGCATCACAAATGATGGCAGTAGTATAACTAAATGGCGAAAAGGTATGCCTCTCCAATGTTAAAGGAAAATACTATGCGATAGGGAACGTCTGTACTCATATGGGAGGTACTGTTGCAAAAGGAAAACTTGAAGAGTATATATAGTTCGGCGCCTTGGCATGGTTCTAGATTTGATACTGGGAGTGGTGAAGTAGTCAGACCCCCTGCAATGAGACCTGAGCCGACATACGAATTAAGAGCAGAAAATAATAGCGTATTAATTAAAAAACAAAACGAGAAAAGCTAATGATATGCAAATATGGATTTACAATATTAGCTATGCTTGTTGTGAATGGCTATATTGAAATCTACTACACTATGCTGCGAGAAATCTGCCAATTGCCTCGATTGTTGCTTTTGAATTTGACAAGACAGTATGTGCTTCTGGAATAAATACAGAATTGCTGTATGCTGGCTTTCCAGATATCAAAGCCATTGCACTTGTTACAGGCACATATCCATCTCCTCCCTGACCCGAATCATATGGCAGAGAGAAGCCCTGTTGCATGAGATAGCTTGGTCTGCGCTCTGTTATTGACGCTTGATAACTTGTTCTGTAGTGTATTGTGTCGCATGTCATTTGATTTGTGCCACAAATCAGCAGAACATCCTGTCGCTCGGGTAATTCCTCTCCAAGCTCTTTTTTAAATTCCATCGCATTTATGACAGCGTTTCGCATATCTTTTTCTTTAAATGCCCAATCATTTTTCAGATAGGTGTCCTCTACTCCTGATTCTGGTTTACCATCTGTGAGCAAAATGGCTCTGCTTCTCAAGTAAGATTCATCGGGCAAAAGTTCGTACATCGAAGGAAATTTAATAAATAATTCCTTTCTCCTATGGTAAAGAGTTTTTCTATGCTCAATATTATTATTATTACTTCTATCATTATTAGGAGGCTGCCAATGGGCACCTGACGGGTAATTGTGATAGGCAGAGCCAATAAACCTTCTGCTGTCTATTTGCGGGTGGAGAATAAAATAAGATAGGGGAGAGCCCAAATGTGGACAGGCGATGTAAGCAGCGCGCTTAATTGGTGCTCCGTTTAAAGATGCTGCTGCTCGGGCTATTAACCCTCCCATTGAATGGCTAATTACATCAACACCGTCGTCGCGCTTGCCCTTTGTCTTTTCTTCTATGAATTTTGCCAGCAGATGGCCAGAAATTCTGTTAGATTGCCGCCAGTCGTAAGGAAATATCCAGAAGTCAAAATTTGGCTTGTAACCCCATGCTAGAATCGATCTTATCAGGCCGTCATATGCAAAAGGGATCAAGCTGGTCGCCACTACCTTGATACCATCATCGTTATCGTCTGCCCTCAGGCGAATGTTGGTTTCTAAATAATGAAACACTCTGTCTAGTTTCGCCCTTATCAAAAACTCATGTGGCATTAAAGGCCAAAAGTGTTCCAGAGAACCATCTTCCTTTCTGATTGCAAGCCTAGAGGTTCTTATGCCTGGGACAAAAATCAGGGGTCTTTTTGGATTCAACAGATTATCATTTGATAGCTTATTTGATATATGCATTGAGAACACCGAGTTCACAATTTCTTTCTACTGGTGTATTGCATGGTTGTACTACTATTACCTTTGGATGACATTTTATATTTCACAAGAGGGCGCTATCAATATTGCAAGAGAATTCAAAGACGTTACAGAATTCCAAGACTAATTAACTAAGACAACATATGAATTGTAGATATCTTTTTGCATTCACATGGTGTGGTTATCAATTCATTGCAGTGTTCAGGGACATGACTTGTAGAGGACGGAAGCGAGGCTGGCTGCTATTATACTTATATCAATAAGGTGGAGATTCTGGTCTTTGGATTCAAACCAATTTTTATATAAGTCCGGACAGGCACGCCCCCTTGTCAGTTTTTTAGAAGGGTATATCGAAATATTACATAAAGAGAAGCTAGCTTTTAATTTTTAGCTGGACCCTCTAGCTGAGTAGCTTACAGCTATGCTTTCTTTTTTTACATAGCCGTGCTCAACTTTTACATGAGCCCGGCTCAGATTTTCTTATGTTAATATTTTTCCTATGTGAGCAGTATGATATTGTCTTTAACCTATGAGCATGAAAATGTAATTGTTGCCAATTATCTGGATCCGTGAAATTTACAGGCTTATGCCTCTTACACTTTATATCGAACTTGTGAATTGCTTGGATATGTGGTTTTATTCGAATTCCAACGTTTGACAAAAAATTAAACGATATGTCTAATAATCGCGCCATTCAACACATATAAGCGTCAAGAAATGAGCGAAATGGCTATGCCCTATCATTTTAGTTTAGTGCATAGACACAGTACTTCTAGCGAGTGCAGGGCATGCAGAAATCCGATCCTTTCAGAGCAAAACTTCCATACTGTTATTGTTAGATGGGAGCAGGAATTGAATGAGTTAGATTTTTGTCAAGCATGCTATGATAATCACATTCAAAAATATTTTGAATCCGGTGATTTCACTATATCAACTGAGCAACCAGGATTATTTGATTTTCTGTCAAAACTTGATGTTTGACCATTTTTTCTATATGGTGATTCGAATTATTCATCATCTTTGATCCTAATTTTTTGCAGCATTGAAATAACAATTAGTTTGTAATGGAGCCTTCTAAAAATAAATCAAAAACATATTGTTGGAGAAAGAATTTGAACTTCAAGAATTTGGCTGCCGCTGCAACTAGCAGTCAAATTATTTTCCTTATGTAATCATAGTTAAGTTTGAGAGCTCCGTATCTGGATTTGGTTAAACCTAGTGCAGTTACAGATATGCAAGCGGTATTTTACATAAAATATCTCCTTATTCAATGCCGTCCTGCTCCTCCAGATGGCCTAGAAATTCTTGCCTCCAGGCTTCGGGAAGGGCTTTGATATGAACTGCACGACGAATTGTTGCCAAGTTATCTTCGCCAGTTACCAATCGGAAAATATCTTTAACTGTGACATTATTCTCATCTCTGCTAATAAGCTCGATCGCATCTCCCACTCCCACCTCTCCTTCATGTAGAACCCTAAAATAGATTCCGGGGAGTTTGCTTTCCATAAATTGCCTAACGATATCCATACGCCCAAACTTTACTCCAAGTTTGTAGCAAGGCATCCTTGGCTGCGTAGCGACTACCTCACTAGATCCAATTCGAAATACATCGCCGATGTTAACTTGGTCTTCGAGCAATCCTTCCGTCGTTAGGTTCTCTCCAAACATACCCCATGGTAGTTTCATGTTTGGTAGTCGCTTTTTCCAGTAATCATAATGCTCCGCAGGATAAGCATATACAGCCTTGTCAGGTCCACCATGAACGGTCAAGTCTGCTTGCTTGTCTCCGTCCAGGTTAAGTCTCCTCAACTTTATCCTCCCCTTTACAGGTTCTTTAAAGATCCCCGTAGTCACTGCTTGCCCGCGGAAGTTCACCGTCACTGGAAGGCCGACGTTGAGTGAAATAACCTTAGTCACATCGAAAAGTATATGCTCAACTACAATATAAGATTGAAAAGACAGGATAATTAGGCACTTATGTTAAGTGAACAATCTGACTTATTGCAATAAATAATAAATATAATCAACATTCATTTAGACCACGAGTGATACAAGTCAAATTTGTCTAGAAGTTCGTAGGATCAGGTGACTCGTTAGGGATCTGAAGCTGCTGCCTCGAGCAGACCATTCATTGCTTTCGAGGAGCCCAGGAGGCTTTTCTCAAACGTCAGGTAATTTGTCTTTCCGGCGATGGTGGGTTTTTCGATGCTCCCGGGTGACTTTCTTTCGTTAAGGCAGTTGAAGCTGCCTATAAAGATCATAGTATTTAACAACGGAGCTCTGAGTTTTGTCGAGCTAGAGATGAAGGCCGCGGGGATACTGACCTACCGCACAAGTCTCATTGACACTGATTTCTCAAAGCTGGCTGAGGGTGCGGGAAAGCTAGGACTTCGGGCAGAAAGGCCTGAGCAGGTGAAGCCAATGCTAAACCCTGCCATAGAGCACAACGGCCCCGAATTGGTGGACGTAGTCGTGAACCGCCAGGAGTTACTTATACCTCCAAGCATTAACCTAGCGCAGATAAGTGGTTTTACTCTTTATATGATTAAGGCGGTGCTAAATAGCCGCGGAGATGAGGTCGTAGATCTGGCTAGACTAACCTATTTAGATATCAAGGTAAAGTAGTCGATCGCTATATGACTGGAATTATACCGTACGCTTGCTTAACTGACAGATTCACACACTATCTTTTGGATTTGAAATGTAAAATAGTACTTTTATGCTTCTCGTTAATACATATATTAAGAGATGCCAACCGTTCATGACACAATACCGCGACTATGACATAGCGGTCAGAGGTTCTGGATAGTTGGAACAAATCTAGATCGATCGATTTGCAAAATGGCCCAAGAACAGCCTTATTCTCTAACGATTACAAAGATCGCATGTGTCACTTAATGCAGCGCATGGGGAAATTCGTGACGTGCAAAGATGCATCTAGGGGGAAGGGTCCATGGCTATAAATCTTCACTTTAACAAAAGCTCGATATAAAATGCCTACCTAACGAAATTGCTTCTAAGAAATCCAAGCCTACTACGATATCCGTTCTTTATTATGGTTCAAATCCATAAAAGGACTAGAGACAACGATAGCATAAGCTTTTGCGATCTTTGCAAATATTGTAAAAAGGTTGCCAAGGACAAATGGCCTATCGCATAGAGGAGCAATTTCAATTCTTGAACTAGCTACTGCAAAGCCCGGTGCGGGAGTCCCTGCAGAAAGAGGTGCTGTTGATGGTGATGACGAGATGTTTGAGGCCTGGCGAAAGATTTCTGCCTTTGGCTTCTTTTGGCTCTTTCTGAATATAGAGCAGAACTATATGCTTTAATAAACTTGTACAGCCAGACAGTCTCTACCTTCTGTTTCATCTAACGCCTTTGGAATTGGACTATCGATAGCAAAACTTCTTTGATTTCTCTATTTTAGATGCAATCTGGTGTATAAATGTGTGTGTTTTTTACATCTCACGCTTGGTAGTAGGAGAGAAAATACAAAAGGGTTTTTCTTCACCCGCTTGAAAGCCCATAGTGTTCTGTAACCAAGTGGTGATAGTGCTGCGGTGGCATCAGTGAAGAAACGCTCCTCTGAACTACCTCGCTAAGGGAAGGATGTATATGCATAGCGCTTAGTATAGGCTTCATAGTACGTTCATGCTGCGTATACATGATATTGACTATTTCTTGAATGAGAACCGATGCGTGTGGTCCAATAATATGAGCGCCAATGAGTTCTAAGTCGTCAGCCTTTACAATAACCTTTACAAAAAAATTCTTTAGGCCCATGGCTACGCCTTTTGCAGTGTCTTCATATCTTGCAATACCAAGAAGGATATTATTTTCACCATACTTTACCAAGGCTTCTCTTTCATGAAGACCGACTGCAGCGATTTCAGGATATGTAAAAACACCATGAGGTACAGCATGATAGTCTTTTTTCACCTTGTTCTTCTGGTCGTTTTTCAACACAGCATTATAGGTTACAAGTCCTGCTTCATAGTTTGCCTTATGTTTAAATGGATACACACCATTTGCATCACCGAAAGCCCAGACATTTGGCTGCGACGTCTCTAGGTATTCGTCAACAGTGATCCATCCGTTTTCATCAGTCGTTATTCCAGCCCTCTCTGGATGTAGTATGTCCGAGTTAGGGCCTCTTCCTGCAGCAATTAACACTTCTTCAACTGTTATAGTCATTCGTTCCCCTGTGGTCATATCTCGCGCAATCAACAAGGTCCTCTCCTTTTGTTTATGGCTAGTCTTGTCGCTGCTCTTCTTGCTGTTGGCATCAACATCATCATCATCAGTAGCATCATTGCGACGAGTTATACTGCTACTAACTTCTATCACTTCACTATTTGTGATAATCGTCATGTAATTGCCAAGTTCTTGCTTTGCTAGCGAGGATATTTCGGTCTCTTCATATGGAAGGAATTGTTTGTTCCTGCCAACAATTGTTACATGCGAGCCCATGGTTGAGAAGAAGTGACCATATTCTGCGGCAATATATCCTCCTCCAACAATTGCAATGCTCTCTGGCACCCTCTCCATTGCAAGGATAGTGTCGCTTGTATAGTATGTTATATCCTCAAGCCCCTTTATCGCTGGAATAATCGGTTTTGAGCCTGTGCAAAGAAAAATCATCTTTGCCCTTATGACAACATCATTACCAACTTTCAAGGTGTATGGTTCTATAAACTCTGCAACATCGTGGTAGTAATCGATTTTCGGTGATTCCGAAAGCCCGCTTCTTATCATGTTTATCTCTTCGTTAATATGATGTCTCATCCTTTCCATGACCTTATTAAAGTCGATCTTGTTTAACTGAACGTCAATCCCAAATTCATTTGCCCTTTCTATCGTCCTTATCATCTCCGCTGGATAGAGAAGAAGCTTTGAAGGTATGCATCCTCGTGTGAGGCAAATCCCTCCAGGCTCATCTTTATCGATGATTGCCACTCTGAAAGTTGGATTGGTTTGGAGCATCGCATCGACAACATACATCGCCGAGCCTGTTCCTATCGAAATTAGATCATATTCTTTCATTGTAATTCCACGCGTTGATTCGCTGAACCTGCATGATCGTATAACGATGCCAAGATTATTGTGCATTCCATGCAATGCAACCTACCTTTTTTAGGTGGCATACGGGGCATAATTCCATTACCGTTACAAACACGGGAAAGCGGCGTGGGATCGAAGTCGTGCAGCTTTACGTAGCTGACACAGCTACTGGCGTGACGCTTCCTGCACACCAACTTACCGGGTTCTCCCGGATTGACCTGGAGCCGGGTGCTTCAAATAATGTCAGTTTCGTGATACCCGTGAGCCTACTTGGCTACACCGGAATTTCCGGAAGCTTCGTCATTGAGTCAGGTCCAGTGGGGGTGAGCGCAGGTAGCAGTTCGAACGACACCCGGTCCACTGCAAAGTTTACCATCACGGGAAAGATGTCCTCTATCAGCGGAGAGCATCGCACGTTCCTCTCCGTCACAAACATTGGTTAGAAGGAGTGACCACGCTCTGAGGACTGAACAACGTGTTACCGTTAGAAGCTCGCGCAGTAGCATGACCTAGGCAGCGTCATCGGTCAAGACTTCTGCCAAGCTGTCAATAGATAATAAGAGAAAAGGTCCCCCGCTATTGAGTAGTGATCCATCAGTTTATCAATCCGACAATATATCGGATCCTTATAGGCTGTTCTTATATGCATGAATAGCTCCCTAACTAGGGAGAGGTATTCTACAAGGCTGCGATTTTTTTACTAAAAAGTGGAGCTGAAGAATAGACACAACAGTCTTCTTTGAGCGAAACACGTCAGCATGAAATTTTAAAAAGCATCTTTCGATTTGGATAACAATTGGACATAATCTGGAAAAATCCTTTTTACCATAATCCCTGAGCCATGAATAATGAACTTTAAAGCATCTATGCTAGGAATGGTAGTCATAGCACTGGTTATTACGCCTGGGCTTATCCCTGCTACGCAATCTTTTGGACAAGAGGAGCAACAGACAGATGATGAGGACATTGCCCCAGCCCCGCCATCCATTGGAGCAGCCGTTCCTCTAACATACTTTGGCCCCGCTCCCTCCACGGTACAGAAAGAACTGGTAGGTCCAGTCCAGCTACTAAGATCAGGAACCATTGACATGAATGAATCCACAATCACTCTGCCGCTATACCAGGGACACGTTCGAGGAACTGGTGAGAGAGTTTGGTATATCCTTACCGACACTACGGATAAAGGCAATGCTGATGCATTAGGTCTTAACTGGGCACCTAAACTGGCAAACTCAGCTCTCGGAGCAAGGGTAGCCACGCTTCTTCCAAACGCTACACTTGAGTTTCACTCTGGAACTGTAGACTTTGGCCCAGAGCATAGCGTCACTCCAAGCGCTGATCCTGCAAACCCCTTTCCACCTTCCGTAGCCCAACCGGGTTCAATCGGTGACAAAGATTATTCTCCAATTGTTCTTGTCGAAAACGCAGGCGGCCAAATTTACAATGCCCCAATAGTTGCATTTGGCGCTGACTCCTCTGAAATCAACTTTTGTGGTGGCAACCCTGACTATAGCCTAGTTCACGACAAGGTAGTAAGCATATGTCCAAGTGAAGGCACGGTGACGATAAAGCTAACATCAGGCTTTAGTTTTGCACGCCCTGTACTTTACTTGAGCACAGATGCGAGTGTCCCCCTTGCAGCTGCGCTTGAAAGTGCTACCGTTGCCCCCAAGTTGCTTAACATAACGACAGGCCACGATGATAGTGCATTTAGTGCAGTAGAGCGACTCTTTCTGTTCGCCAATGGGCCTACAGGTAAAGGCAATCCGCAGCGTCAAGGACTCAACAGCGCGCTTATGGGCGAAGGTTCTCCTCTCAACGTCCTTGGAGGAATACCTACGATCGCAACTGACTATAGTCCACTGTGGGATCTAAACTTGGGCGTATGGACTCAGGAAGCTATCGATAACGGGTACCGCTCAAGACTAACCGAAGAGTTTGCCATCTTGGGCTTTGTTGAACAAGGATGGATCACTGGTCTTGGTGGCGGGCAATACGGCTCCGTTGGAATGATTGTAAACTGCCCCATAGTGTTCCGGTTCCTGTAGAGCGAATGAACGAAAAAATTCTTTCCCCCTACCCTCACCCTCTTTTTTCTTAAAGTAAAGGGAGTTCTTGCAAGTGTTGTTTGCTATTGCAATGAATTGGGTTTAACAAATTTGTTCTGGGTGAGGTTTGGTTGCACCACTTTATATTCTTCTATATCCATAGTCTAACTAATTCTTTGCACACTTCATAGTCAGCGCCCAATGGAACAGGAGAGACCGTGTCTAGTACCAATTTTTTATCAGGGCATATTATGACAGCCTTGAAATCTTCTTCCGTATGTTATCCCCCGTGGTTGAGCCTGCCAAGAAATTCCTGGCCATATTTCCCGGCTATATCCTGTTCCAATTCCCAGGTGATTGGTCTATCTTTAAGCGTGTCAACCACGCTTGCAAAGTATTTTCTAGTCCTGCTGGAGAGATGAGCAGGACCCTGCCACACTTCGGGCCTGACAGGTAATCATGTTGCGCTCCTTTGGTTATAAACATGAACTCTCCTGCCTTAGCAAGGAATGTCTTTTCCCTGTAATGAATCGATTATTCGCCATCCAGAACGTAATATGCTTCTGCCGCTCTGGGATGAATGTGCAGCGCAGGCCAGATGTTTGGCGGATGGGCCATTTCTATTAGAGTATATGCATCATCCAACTGTTCCCCTGAAACCTTGAGGACCACCTTGGTTCCACTGAATCTAATCTGCACCCCT
>JBJMEE010000038.1:0-6493 GCA_045809585.1 Nitrososphaera sp.
CGGAGTATCTTTTCAGCATCAAGTGTGTCTGCATCAAGTAAAAATTGGGCAGATATATGGAACCCGTCCTCATCAACTATTTCTAAGCCGACCAGCTTCCGCATAGCCTTCTTAATCCTATCGGAATCTTCAAAAGAAATCTGCGAGCTTGCTTTGATCCGTATCATATCATACCCAAGCAGGTACCCACCGTACACTTGATTGACGAGCATGTCCATGGATACCGACGAATACGGAATCGTCAATTCCTTTAACTTGTCTGACACGTCGTCTTCGGAAGGAAATATCGAAATAGAGTTGTCACGGTTGATGTGCACTGGCACAATGCTCCCTTTCTTCAGATTGTTGCTCTTAATCCAAGGGCTTGGCAGTGAGACCAAGATACTGCTTCCTATCTGCTGTAAGCGTCTCGCATATTGTACCATATTATTTATTTAATCCCATTTAAACTAATTAAACATTATTTTTATATTTTCGAAGTTTTATAAATACTCCTATGGCAACAGAGCTCATCGAGGAGCCTCTGCGTGTGGCTAAAGCATTCAGTCCAGGTCACATAACAGGCTTTTTCGAAGTGCCTGACGACACTTGTTGTTGTTTCAACCCCTTGCATAGAGGTTCTAAAGGGGCAGGATTCTCAGTCGATAGAGGTATTGCAACAACAGCGTATCTCTATGAGAGCACAAAACCTGAATACCAGATTTGGTTTAACGGCATTAAAAGTCGCAATGCAGAAGTTTCGAAGTGGGTTATTGAGAAATATCTTGAGCTTGCAAATAGACCTTACTTTATGCGTATTCAGCACGATATTGAAATCCCAATTGGCTTTGGGCTTGGCTCAAGTGGTGCGGCCGCTCTCAGCCTCTCATATGCGCTCAATCAAGCTCTTAACACAGGTCTCAGTAGAAGCCAAGCAGCGCAGGTTGCACACCATGCAGAGATTGCCTGCAATACGGGCCTCGGTACGGTAATTGCCGAGTTTGCAGGGGGCTTTGAGATGAGAACAACCGTAGGGGCCCCGGGTATAGGTTCTGTTAGCAAGATTGATCTAGATGAGAATTACAAGGCTGTAGTCCTGTGCCTTGCTCCCATTCCAACCAAGTCTTTTCTCACAAACCGCATTAACGAAATAAACGGCATCGGAGGCATCATGCTAACAAAATTATCGGTGTCAAAAAGTGTTGATGATTTTCTCAAAATGTCACGTAGATTTGCAGAGATTTTAGGTCTCACGGAGGGGAGATGTACTAGACCAATTGCGACTCTCAAGACAAGAGGAATTGAATCAAGTGTGGCACTCTTTGGTCAGACTGTTTTTACCATCGTTTCTAGGGCAAGGGTGAATGAGGCGGTGGCTGCCCTCAGAGATTTTGGTGGCACGCTTTTTGTCTGTAGCATAGACAGGGCAGGAGCAAGAGTGCTCTAAGATATCATATGAATCACATTGTCATACCGTCAGATCATCCACGAGCCAAATCACTTTACACTCGTGAGATGCTGGTCAATGGTTTTAGGCGAGGCCTAGTAGTACCCGAAGGTCTAATTGCTCATGGAAGAGGAGAGGCATACGATTATCTCCTAGGCGAGCGCACTACAGAGACTGCCCAACGTGCGATTAAAGCAGCGGCAGCAGTTCTGTTGCTCTCAAACCGGCCTGTCATATCTGTAAATGGCAATACTGCTGCCTTGTGCCCAACTACAGTGGTGGAACTTGCAAAAGTGACAGGTGCTACTATTGAGGTCAATATCTTCTATAGAACTAAGGAGCGCGAGATGGCAATCGAGGCGGAGCTTGCGCTGCATGGCGCAAAAAAAGTATTGGGCGTAGGCTTAAAAGCGTCAGCAAGAATTCCGGAGCTCCAAAGTGAGCGAAGGCACGTTGACCCCGATGGAATCTATGCTGCTGACACGGTGTTGGTTCCACTTGAGGATGGTGATAGAACAGAGGCTCTCATAAAAATGAACAAGACGGTGATTACCATCGATCTCAATCCATTGTCGAGGACATCTAGGGCTGCAAATATCACTATTGTGGATAATGTTGTAAGGGCTATGCCAGCATTGGTAGAAGCAGCAAGTAACCTCAGGGGAACCAAGTCATTAAGAAAAATCGCGGATGATTTTAACAACAGGAAAAATCTCATGGAGTCAATCAAGATCATAAAGGGTGGAGTCGAATAGTTGCAGGGCAGGACAAAACTGAATGTAAATGATATATTAGCTAAAAAAGGAAAAGAAAGAATCTCTGTTCTTACTGCATATGACTATTCTACTGCAAGAATATGTGATAGTACAGGAATTGACATTTTACTTGTAGGCGATAGCGCAGGGATGGTGGTGTTAGGCTATACAAGCACAATGCCTGTTAGCATGCAAGAGATGATGATATTTTGTGGTGCAGTGGCAAGGGGAACCAAGCGCGCAATGATAGTTGGAGACATGCCCTTTGGATCGTATCAAGTATGCCCAAGTGCAGCAGTTGAGAATGCAATCCGGCTAATAAAGACTGGCTGTGATGCAGTCAAGCTGGAAGGAAGTTCTGAAATTATAGATGCAATAAAGGCAATAGTGGATGCAGGGATACCTGTTATGGGCCACATTGGGCTCAGGCCTCAGACATCATCTCTATGGGAAGGCTACAAGTTGCAGGGCAGGACAAAAGAAGGCGCGATCAAAATGATTGAAGACGCCATTGTTCTAGAAAAGGCAGGCGCATTTAGCATTGTTCTTGAGATGATCGCAAGTGAGGTAGTAGATGCAATAACGAAGAGCGTATCGATCCCAACGATAGGCATAGGCTCAGGCCCTAGCTGCGATGGTCAGGTTCTTGTTCTGCATGATATGTTAGGTATTTATCAAGACATCCGGCCGAGATTTGTAAAAAGGTATGCAGAACTTAACAAGACAATATTTGAGGCGGTTTCGAGCTATAACCGCGACATCAAAGCTGGCACGTTCCCAGAGGAATCGAACACATTCCATATGGATGCAAAAGAGCTGGACAAGTGGAAAAATGAGAGAAGAGTATGAGAACAAAAAGAGGAGTTCACCCTTCAAAAGACATCCTTGGAAGAGAGGGAAGCGAACTTGAAGGAAAGAGGATAGTACTTTGCATCACAGGAAGCGTTGCCGCTTACAGGGCAATTGATCTAGCACGGCTATTGATGCGACATGATGCAGATGTTCATGCCGTCATGACAGAATCAACTGCATCAACGCTTCTCAATCCGGAAATAATGAAGTGGGCCACAGGCAATGAGGTAGTCACGAAGTTAACTGGTAACTTGGAGCACATAATACTAGCAGACTATGGTATGTCAGACCTCATTATTGTCTATCCATGTACTGCCAACACTCTTGGCAAGATGGCAGCGGGTATAGACGATACATCGGTTACATCAATTCTAAGTGTTGCCCTTGGCAGCAAGATCCCTATAATAGTAGCTCCTGCAATGCATGAGGCCATGTATGAGAACGTATTCGTCCAACAAAATGTCAGCAAATTGAGAGAGCATGTTGTATTCGTTGAGCCCAATGTGGAAGGAGGCAAGGCAAAAGTGGCTAATCCCCAGCATGTACTAAATACCGCAATTTCAACCCTTTCCAATAGCGCGCTGTTATCTGGCAAGAGGGTGCTTGTAACAGCTGGAAGCACCATTGAATACATTGATCCGATAAGGGTCATTAGTAACCTAAGTTCTGGCAAGATGGGTGTTGCTGTAGCACAGGAGGCCCAGCGAATGGGCGCAACTGTCACACTGGTATATGGTCACGGAACCCTTAACCCAACAAGCGGCAGAATAGTCCGCGTAAATACAGTTGAAGAAATGTATAAGGCCGTTGTGTCGGAGTTATCATCCAAGACATACCACATTGCAATAATGGCTGCTGCTGTTGCAGACTTTACGCCTGCAAAAAGATCAGACAAAAAGATCGACACAAAGCAGGGTAAGATGGAGCTGTTGCTTGTTCCAACAAGGAAAATAATTGACGAGGTGAAAAATAAAAGCAAAGATACATTCCTCGTTGCATTTAAGGCAGACTATTGCATATCAGAGTCTGAATTGATAGAAAAGGCATACAGGAAACTGAAAGAGTCTGATGCTGGCATTATCGTGGCAAATGACATAGGTAGAAAAGGTTCAGAAGCTGGCTCTGATAAAAACGAGGTTTTTATTGTCGACAGAAACAAAAATGTTGTCCATTTTCCTCCCGAGAGCAAAACACAAGTTGCAAGAAGACTGCTAGAGATTGTTGCTGAATTTGTGAACAGCAAAGGACGGTAGCAAATGAAGCTATCGCAGTAACAATGATCGTATGGAATTTTTGTCTAATTTGTAGCGATACCATAATTCCTACTACTACTATTTCTTTTGCTAGTTAGCTGGATTGGAGTTGCAGACTCTGCCATAAATAAATTCCTGCCTGTCTTGCCACATTCAATGATATCAACTCTGAATTCTACCCACAGATATAATGTCATGCTTGCTGTAGCCAAAAATTTGTATCAATACAGTTTTCACTTCGATGTTATAAATTGCACAAATGCTCTTGGCTGTTCTGTGATGTGCTCTCCATTTTAGACATATTACCTGCCAGGTTCAAGACATGGATGGATCGTTAAGACGAGGCTCCAGATCTTCTGGAAATCACACCCCTTTGGGGCATGATCAGAACAAGAAAGCGTATCATATTAATGGAAGATTCCTAACATATAGATTGCAGCCAGCATCATCAAGTGATAAAGTTATTGTCATCACATTTACCAGCAGGTTGTTACTGCATGCTTCAAAGGCTTGAATTCTTCACTAGTTGGTGAGATCGTATGAGATGATATATGCGATCAAGTAAATGATTGTGGTAATTTCCCATCTTTTCTTCCCAAAATCAATAGTTAAACCTTAGACTTTACTCAAATTAATGGATAATGGGCAATGCAAGACTGCCAAGATGTCCCACGTAGCAATAACCATTTTGAACATCATATTCATGCATTGCCCAATACTGGCTGTGGATATTTTTTATTTCAGCTTAGAACAAGAAGATCTTTTGTAAACTTGTTGAGCACCGTTGCCTGGTGATTATTTACAATTATACTGTCCTCTATCCTCACGCCGAACTTATTCTCTATATATATCCCAGGCTCAACGGTCACAGCCATGTTTGCTCTGAGCTCTTCGTCATTTTTCATCTTAAGCCAAGGGGGCTCGTGAACGTCAAGCCCTATTCCATGGCCAGTTGAATGTATGAACTGTTTCTCGTAGCCATTGTCTGTTATCAGGTTCCTGCATGCCGCGTCAACTTGCCCACATGTAATGCGTGCATTTGCTGTGTTGAGGCCTATTTTTTGCGCATCTTGCACTATATCATACACTTCCTTCATCTCTTTGGTTGCAGAGCCAAGGACAAATGTCCTCGTTGCATCCGCTATGTAACCAGCATGCCGGAGAGTAAGGTCGATGACTATCATATCGCCATAGCGGAATTTTCTGTCCGTAACTTCAGCATGCGGCAGAGCACTGTTCGGCCCGGCTGCTATGATCAGTGGATTTAACGTAGACTTGTATGATGGAGGATTTGCACCCATTTTCATTGCCTCATAGATTAGGTTTGCTTGGAGATCACGCTCCGACAGACCCACCTTTATCTCCTCTTCGCATATTTCATACAGCCTATCCAGTATCTTGGCGGCTTTTGAGATAACTTTGATCTCTGCTTGGTCTTTTATCCTGCGTGTCTGCAAGAATGGATCGGTATTGACCAAAATGTCGACTCCTTCTTTGCGAATCGACCCGATAGTAGAGTAGTCGCTGCAGTCGCTACACACTCTGCCTCCTTTTACTTGTGAAACAAATGTAGAAATTAGCTCTCCTCCCCTTTCGGTGCCAAATACTTCACAATCTATTGAAGTCTTTTCGGCTCTTGAATATTCTAATTTAGGTGCAATCAATTTTGTTGTGTCATTATCCATGCATACTGCAATGGCTTCACCCCAAAAGCCTGTAAGATAGAACACGTTTTCTGGCTCAAATGCCGCAACTATATGGCAGTCCTCTGCTTTCATGGCATGTTGCAAGACAGTATAACGGCGGTCCTTCATTGACAACTTCTGAGAATAGCGCCATTTAGTTTTATAAAGCGTTATGCAGTTCTAATATTGTAATTTGATTTAAATATGGCTGACTCGCCCGCTTTTTTTGAGATCATATGGAATACCTAGTGATGCTCCCTGGTCCAACCAATGTCCCGAATAGGGTCATGAACGCAATGCTCGCGCCTATGATAAACCACAGAAGCGATGACTTTCGCGTATTGTACAAAGCGATAGTTGAAAAAACGCAGAAAGTCTTCCAGACTTCAAATGACATTGTGCTTCTTACTACTTCAGGCACTGGTGCTGTTGAAGCTTCTGTTGTTAACCTCATTAAGAAAGGAGATAAAGCAGTAATCCCAGTTAATGGTGAGTTCAGCACAAGGCTTGCCGACCTTATAG
>JBJMEE010000039.1:0-5972 GCA_045809585.1 Nitrososphaera sp.
GAAACCCCAAGATATATCCGATACGATACATGCCCACCCTACTCTTCCAGAATCGCTTGTAGACGCCACAAGTGATATTGACAGTCAAGCCATACACCTTCCTTATAGGAAGAAAAAGTACAACGACTAGCCCAGAACATACAGTTTCCTTTTGACAAGTGAGGAGCGAAATTATATCGCAACCACATACGCATACACTCACTCACACACACAGAGATACACGCACAACATTTTAAGCCATTAAGGAAAAAGATCACACTATCCAGCAATGTCTGAACATAGCAGCTTTGGCAGAATCCCTCACATCGTTAAGCCAATATACTTCTTCGATGAGGCAGACGGCAGAAATAAGATGCTGCTTGGCGGCAAAGGAGTCGGCCTCGCAGAATTGACAAGGTTGGGTCTGCCTGTACCACCTGGCTTCATAATAACGACTGAAATTTGCGAAAAATTTTACGAAGCAGGTAGACGCCTGCCAGACGGACTGATGGATGAAGTGCGCAAGTCGATAAAACATTTAGAAGATCTGACTGGAAAGAGGTTTGGCGACTGTGAAAATCCGCTCTTAGTGTCAGTTCGGTCCGGAGCTCCGGTGTCGATGCCGGGTATGATGGATACTATTCTCAACCTTGGCCTGAACGAGGACACTGTAGAGGGACTTGCAAAGCAGAGTGGCAAGCCGGAATTTGCATGGGATACGTATCGGCGGTTTATCCAGATGCTTGGCAAGATTATTGTAGGCATAGATGCTCGCAAGTTTGACGGCATAGTGGCTGGCAAGGACCTTTCTGACGTGGATGCACTCAAGAGTATTGTAGCTTCGTCTAAATCGCTGTACGAAGAGACCGGAAAGAAATTTCCGGCAGATCCGTATAAGCAAATAGAGCTTGCAATAGAGGCAGTCTTTGGGTCATGGACGGGCAAGCGCGCAGTGGAATACCGCAAGCAGTACAACATCACAACAGAAATGGCGGGGGGTACTGCCGTGACGATAGTTGCCATGGTATTTGGAAATATGGGTTCTGACAGTTGCACAGGCGTTGTGTTTACCCGCGACCCGGAGACAGGCGAAAAGCGGCTGTACGGCGATTACCTTGTAAATGCGCAGGGTGAGGATGTGGTTTCAGGCAAGGTGACACCAAACCATATCGACGCGCTTGTCAGCGAAATGCCAGATGTATATCGGCAGCTGATTGAAGTGACTGAAAAGCTTGAGAACCACTTTAAAGAACCGCAAGATGTCGAGTTTACGGTAGAAAGTGGAAGGCTTTATATCCTTCAGACAAGGGCAGCCAAGATGAATGCAGTAGCAGCGGTCAAGATCTCCGTCGACCTCTACCGCGAGGGTCTTATCAGCAAAATTGCTGCGCTCGAGAGAATCGACCCGGAGGCGCTTGAGCAGCTTTTATATCGCAGGATAGATCAGCATTCCAAACAAAAGCCGATTGCGACAGGAGTAGGTGCATCTCCTGGTGCGGCAAGCGGGAGTGCAGTATTTGACATTGCCTGCGCAGAGGAACTTGGCAAAAAAGGAGAAAAAGTGATCCTCATAAGGGAAGACACCAAGCCAGATGATGTTCCTGCTTTCTTTCAGTCAGTTGGGATACTGACCAGCAGAGGCGGCAAAACATCACATGCAGCCGTGGTCGCACGTGGTATGGGCAAGCCATGCGTTGTAGGATGCTCACAAATAGAGATTGATGCCGATGGTAAGAGCTTTAACATTAATGGGAAAAAAATAGTGACAGCAGGTCAGAAAATAACGATTGACGGATCATCAGGCAAAGTCTACGTAGGAGAGGTTCCAACAGTTGAGCCGGAAATTTCATCAGAGTTCAAGGAACTCTTGCAGTGGTCTTCAGAGATGAAGGGAATAAAGATAAGGGCAAATGCAGATACAGTCGAGAGTGCTGCTCTCGCCCACAGATATGGCGCAGAAGGGATTGGGCTTTGTAGAACCGAACGCATGTTCAACCACCACGACAGGATTGTTCAGTTTGTTAATATGATAATGGCACAAGATGAGGACGAGAGGAGGCAGGCACTGGCAGAACTAGAGCCTCTACAAAGATCAGATTTTAGAGCTATCTTAAGTGAAATGAAAGGCCTTCCTGTTACGATAAGGCTGCTTGATCCTCCTCTGCATGAATTCCTGCCAAACGAAGAGGATCTGATGCAAAAGATATTTGAGCTCAAGTCGCGAGGTGGTAAAACCTCCGAGATCACTCGCATAGAAAAGATACTTCACCGCGTACACGAGCTCTCTGAAATTAACCCGATGCTAGGGCACAGAGGAGTCAGAATGGGAATATCTTTTCCCGAGATCTATGAGACTCAAATAAGGTCGATATGCGAGGCAGCTGCAGAGCTGACCGGGGAGAGGATTGCAGTTGAGCCACAAATAATGGTGCCCCAGATAGGCTTGGTAGAGGAACTTGCGGTAGTAAGGCAGATCTTTGAATCAGTCAAGCGTGAAGTAGAGCACCGGCACAAGGTAAAACTAAAGATAAAGTTTGGCAGCATGATTGAAGTGGTCCGAGCCTGCCTTGTGGCAGATGAGATTGCACATCTTGCTGATTTTATTAGCTTTGGCACAAATGACCTTACGCAGGCTACTTTCAGCTTTAGCAGGGAGGATGCTGAAGGCAAGTTCCTCCCATTTTACCTCGAAAAAGGGATCGTGAG
The DNA here is from genome assembly GCA_045809585.1 of Nitrososphaera sp. Lineage (GTDB taxonomy): Archaea > Thermoproteota > Nitrososphaeria > Nitrososphaerales > Nitrososphaeraceae > Nitrososphaera. The sequence continues at coordinate 2,686 of JBJMEE010000039.1, forward strand.
CGTGAACCCCTTTCAGAGCATCGATACCAAAGGAGTTGGCAGACTTATGAAAGTGGCGATCGACATGTCAAGGGGAGTGAAAAAGGATATAGAGATTGGAATCTGCGGCGAGCATGGAGGCGATCCTAGGTCGATCGAGTTTTGCAGCAATATCGGCCTCGACTATGTCAGCACTTCATCCCATCGGATCCCGATTGCGATACTGGCTGCGGCTCAATCTGCCATAAAGCAAAACAAACGCCTGCACCAGCATTCTGGTATATAACTTAAAATGTGGGGCTCGAGGCTAAATCAAAGAGAGAGCATATGGAGACTTCAGGTGGAGACAGCTCAGTAGCATACGAATGCATGCGCTGCGGAACACGAGTGACAGTCGAAGAGCTTTCTAGACTGCCTGAGATAAAATGTATTTGCGGCTTTCGAGTATTTCGAAAAGCCAGACCGCCGATAGTAAAGCAGCTTAAAGCTGTATAGTTCTTCTCTTTTCTTTTTCATCTCCCCTTGTGATACGAATGGAACTTCTTGGCGTGATCACGCATCTGCTCCATTCCTCCAAAGCTTAAGTTGCATTGATTGCACACGTACGTGCTCTCCTCATGCGTTAGCTGTTGGTGCTGCATCAATTCTTCGATCTTGCGGAACTTCCGCCCACACTCATCGCATTTGTGCCTTTCAAACATATTGCATTATCTTACCTCTGGCTGTTATTGTTGTTATCATCTTCGTTGTTGTTCCGCCGGTCCCAGCACTTCCTGCAGAGGTTGCCGTTTATCTGCCAAGCCGGCTTAGGGTGGTAAAAAAACAGTCCTAGCTTGCCGCTGCAGACCGCGCAAAAGTTCAATTTTTTATTATAGTCTGTATCCTTTTTTTGAAAGCATGATTTGCATAAAAGTGTACCCGACTCCATTTCCCACTGCCATTTTGGCTTGTTTCGATCTTCGTCAGCGAGCTCTTTTTTGCATATGGCGCACATATCAGGGATTTCTTTCTTCTCAAGGATGAACTCTTTTGTCTTCTCTAAATGGCAGTTGCCACAGAGCATGCCTTCAATACCCCATTCTTCTCTAGGCTTGTACTTGTGACGGCCAAGCTCTTTGCCGCATACAGCGCAGTGGACGACTTGCTTTTTGCCGAAGAGGTGCAAGTAAAATAACTACGTACCTTAACACATACAAAAATGTATATGCTATCATTACGACCATAGCATGTTTGGAAATTATCATATGAATAAAGAATCTTCTGCAATATCATAGCGAATATTGCATACAGAGAAAACCTATCAAAAAAGCAAAAATTTTTTAATCAGTAAGAGTTCCCTTGGCTACAATGAACAAATCCGTTTTAATAGGTATTGCTGCAGGTATTCTGCTGGCAGGGCTCATATTGAGTCCCTTGTCAGGGCTTTTTAGTGCAGAAGCACAGGACACCCCCAACACAGGCAAGACAAAGAAAGTAACCATGATTGCAAGTGAAGTTGACGTGCAGGTAGCTCCAGACAATGCTTTACACCCAGGAGGCGTAATGTATAAAGCAATGGTTTTTAATGGAACGATCCCAGGACCCGTAGTGGCTGTCGACCAGGGAGATACAGTTGAATTCACCCTGATAAACGAAGGACAAGTCATACACAGCATGGACTTCCATGCAGGTGATGGTACAACACAGGCGGTTGGTTCCAATGCTAGTGAGCATGGATCTAATATCCAGCCCGGCGAAAGCGTGACATGGAGATGGACGCCAACTCGTGCAGGTGCCTTCTTCTATCACTGTGGTGCTGATGGCCTCAATGGTGTATGGGAGCACATTGCAAACGGCATGTATGGTGGAGTTGTAGTGCATCCACGGGACGAGCGCCCAGCTAAGGAGTTCTATGTAGTCTTTGGTGAAATCTATAGTAACAGCGTCCAAGGCCTCTTTACACCCGCAAATGGCACAGGCTCGTTTGATGTGAATAAATTCCTTGCAGGAAATCCGGACCTCGTAATGACTAACGGCATGGCTCACAAGTATGTTCCATCTGTAGGTTCCTTTGCGAAGATCGACTTGAACCCTAACGCTGAAGTGTTCCAAGTCAAGCCAGGTGAGCTGACAAGATGGTACGTTATCAATGGGGGTCCAAACGATGGAGTAGCATTCCACTTCATATCTGGGATAATTAGTGTCCATGACGGCTCAGTAATGAACAGATATGGCACGCAGGTATTGAATGACGAGACATGGTGGGTACCACCTGGATCCGGTAGCGTAATTGAAGCTGTATTCCCAGATGAGGGCATCTACGTAGGTGTCGATCACGCAATGAACGACGTGCTCAAAGGCGGAGCATTTGCTGTCCTAGCAACTCCTGACTCGACTGCAAATGATCATCCAGCAGGGACAATGGTGCCTCCAAAAGGCAGTGACATGGTAAGTGGCCCGCCAATGGCTGCAAACGCAACTGCAGGGAACGCAACAGCTGGCCCCGCAGCTAACGCAACAGAAGTAGGAACAGAAGTTGGTGCACAGAACCAAACCTTGTCTGTGGTTAATGCAACAGGGACTAATGAAACAAGAAGTGCTGAAACCACTAATGTAACAAATACAGAGACTGCAGGCGCTAATGCAACAGCAGGCGGCGCTGCCATGAGTAATGCAACAACAACGGGAGGGAATGCAACAGCAGCAGGCGGTGGCGATAATGCAACACAGGCAGGGGGAGCAACAGCAACTGGCGCTAGTGGTGGCGGAGGGTCCGCTACCAGCGTTTCCATAGTTACTGGCTCTTCAACTCTAACTGACACTGCATTTCAACCAAATCCTGTCGAAGTCAGTGTCGGCGACACAGTAACATGGACCAATGGTGACACACAACCACATACTGTTGTATCAGGCGAAAACGGACAGCCAAGTGGCGAGTTTGACTCCTCACCAAACTTTAACCCACTCATCGCTCCACAACAGACATTTAGCCACACATTCACACAAGCAGGACAATATCCCTACTATTGTGCACTGCATCCAAACATGGTTGGAACAGTCAGCGTGAGCTGACCTCCATCATCTCCTCTTCCTCTTTTTTTGATTAACCAGAAATTTTTATTTTAAGATAATATACAAATTTCTTAGAATTCTAATGTAGATTCAAAATGCTTTAATAAAAGCGCTACCTAGCTCCAGAAGGGTTTAGCTATCTTGAAGAAGATTGAAGCGATCGTTCCTGCTGCAAGGCTAGAAAGTGCATTCGGCGAGCTGGGCGAATTAGGTTTGGGAGGTTTTACGTACTACGAATCAAGGGGGCGCGGACAGAT
>JBJMEE010000040.1:0-16651 GCA_045809585.1 Nitrososphaera sp.
CGCATATGGCGCTCAGGGCATAAGAGCAGAGTCGATGCACGAGCTTGAGAAAGCTATCAAAGCGGCGCTCAAATCTGATGTAGCAACGGTAATAGACATCCCAATTGATCCTGACGAAGACGTCTACCCATTTGTAGCACCCGGCACCGGCCTCAAAGACATGATTGTAGGAGCGTGATGGAAAATTGTTTGCAACTACCGTCCAGAAAGAATCATGGCACATCGTATCTGCCCTTGTCGAAAACAAACCGGGTGTGCTCTTCAGAGTCACCAACCTCTTCAGGGCGCGCAGTTTTAACATCGAAAGCATCACTGTGGGTTCTACTGAACAACAGGACCTTTCTAGAATGACTATAACCACTAACAGCGACGAAAAGACACTTGACCAGTTGGTAAAGCAATTGCGCAAGCTCATAGATGTGATAGAAGTGAAGGTGCTCGACACGGACAAGACCGTGTATCGCGAGCTTGCACTCATCAAGATCAAGGCAGTCGATCCAACAACAAGAAGTGAGATAGTCAACTATGCCACTATATTTCGAGGCAATATCTTAGACATCGGCAAGGAGACGATAACAGTCGAGATAACAGGCACACCTGATAAGATAGATGCATTTAAGAATCTAGTCGAATATTATGGAATTGCGCAGTTGTCAAGAACCGGAGTTTCAGCCCTTCCTAGAGGTGGCGTGGAGAGTTGAACGCATCTGAAAAAATATTGAATAACGCCGAAAGCGTCAAGATCTTTGATACTACTCTCAGGGACGGCGAGCAGACGCCTGGCGTGACGATAACTCCAGGCCAGAAGATCCAGATCGCAATCAAGCTGGAGGAACTTGGGGTCGATGCAATAGAGGCAGGATTTCCAATAGTCTCTCATGGGGAGATGCAGGCGATAAAGACGATAGTAAAGCAAGGATTGAAGGCCGAAATTTTTGGTCTTACTCGCGCAAACGAGATCGACATTAACAGTGCTATCAAATGTGACTTGAAGTACATTCATACTTTCATAGCGACTTCTGACATTCACATGAAGTATAAGTTGAAGATGACGCGTCAGCAAGTCTTAGAGAGGGCAATCAATGCAGTTGAGTACGCTAAAAAACATGGATTGCAAGTAGAGTTTTCAGCTGAGGATGCAACAAGATCTGATAGGCAGTTCATGCTTAAGGTGTTCAAGGAGGTGGCAGACGCGGGCGCCGACAGGGTTGACATACCCGATACGGTAGGCTATGCGACTCCGCAGTACATTGCTGATCTTGTAAAAGAGGTCAAGCAAACTACAAGGCTTCCAATAAGTGTCCACTGCCACGACGATTTTGGCTTTGCAGTTGCTAACTCGATAGCAGGTATAAGCGCTGGTGCTGCATGCGCGCACGTCACAATAAACGGTCTTGGTGAGCGCGCTGGCAACGCATCGCTTGAAGAATTTGTAATGGCGCTCCAGTGCTTGTACGGCAAAAAGCATAATATCAAGACGCAGCTGCTCTATGAAACTTCTAAGTTCGTTTCAAACACCATGGGCATAATCGTCCAGCCAAACAAGGCAATAATTGGTGAAAACGCTTTTGGCCACGAATCCGGAATTCACACTCACGGCATCATCAATAACCCACTCACCTACGAGCCGATAAGCCCCGAGCTTGTGGGCAGGAAAAGGTGGCTCCAAGCTGGCAAGCATGCTGGCGCACATGGCATCAAGGCAATGCTTGAAGAGTTCGGTATCAAGCCCACTGACGAGCAGCTTCACATCATAGTAGAGAAGCAAAAAAACATAGCAGACAATGGCAAGCCTATTACTACATCGGAACTGTTGTCAATTGCTGGTGGGGTAATGGATAACAACAAATTTGAAGAAAAGTTCAAGCTCTATGACTTTCATATCGTCACTGGAATGAACATTATACCGACTGCCGTGGTAAGGCTCAATGCCGACGGCAAGGATTTCATTGCATCAGATATTGGTGTTGGTCCGGTCGACGCAGCGCTAAAGGCGATACAAAAGATATCTGGCGAGATGGCAAATGTCAAGATAAGAGAATATAGGCTTGACTCGATAACGGGAGGCTCTGACGCACTTGCAGAAGTTACAGTCAAGGTCGAGGACAAGGATGGAAACGTCGTGTCCGCGCGCAAGTCGGGCGAAGACATCGTCGTCGCATCGGTGCAAGCAATGATGGACGCAATCAACAAAGTGCTGCTAAGAAGGGCCATCTACTCCAAAAGCTAGATACTTCAACTCCAACAGAGGATATCCAATTGGCGAGATATGATATTTCCCTTATCAATGGAGATGGCATTGGGCCAGAGCAGACAGCGACAGCAAAAAAGATCCTTGAAACAATAAACGACAATTCCCAAACAAGATTTGACATACGTGAAGTCGAGTCCGGAGATGGTGCGCTTGCCAAGTTTGGCAAAGCATTGCCGGAATCAGCTATAGACATTATCAAGAAGTCGCAGGCGTGTTTGAAGGGTCCAGTTGGCGAGACTGCAGCCGATGTGATAATTGTTCTCCGCAGGATGTTTGATCTTTATGCAAATGTCAGGCCGGCCAAATCGTACCCAAATATTCCAAGCATCTCAAGCAACGTCGACCTAGTCACAGTAAGGGAAAACACAGAGGACGTCTATCTTGGATGGGAGTTCAATACAGACGAAAACACAGTAGTGGCACTTAGAATTACATCAGAGCAGGCCAGTAGGAGGATCGCAGAATATGCCTTCAATATAGCTATGATGCGTAACACCAAGCTTAGGGTAGTTGCAGTGCACAAAGCCAACGTTCTACGCAAGGGTGATGGGTTGTTTTCTGCAGTATGCAGATCAGTTGCCAAGAACTACCCGAAGATACAGTACAATGAATTATATGTCGACGCAGCATCAATGAACTTAATCCGCAACCCGGAGGAATTTGATGTCATTGTCACCACCAACTTGTTTGGCGACATACTTTCTGATGAAGCCGCGCAGGTGGTCGGAGGGCTAGGTATGGGGCCAGCTGCCAACATTGGAGATCAGTTTGCACTCTTTGAGCCAGTGCATGGCGCTGCATTTGACATTGCAGGAAAGAATGCTGCAAACCCATCATCTATCCTTTTATCTGCAAAGATGATGCTAGAATGGCTGTCCGATAAATATGGTGATAAAAATTTGATGGAAGAAGGTAGACGTATAGAAGATTCCATCATCAGCATGCTCAAGCAAGATAAAAAGACAAAAGATATCGGCGGCAAGCTCTCGACTACTGAATTTGCAGCACTTGTCGCAAAGGGGATGTATTAGCTAGCCTCTTGGCTTAGATCCCTATCGTCAAGAAGCTGATGCCAGCAGACAGACAGATAGACGGATTTCCAATTGAAGCTAAAATAGTGACAATGTCACGTCAATACTTATCTAACAGTGACTTCTTTGATATGGATGGATAACTGGACCAATAGGCATCACAGACAAACGAATATCAATGCTTAGAATTGGTAATAATATGATCATCATCATAAGCACCTTCTAGCATCTGTATGTACCCCGATGCAAAGACCATCTTTGAGCAAGTTGGCCTTCTTAAGGTGCATAAGGAAACATCCTCAATAGAGATTTTCAGATTCATTTTTGAATACAAGTAGAGTAGCCGTTTAATCGATACTGGAAGGTATCACTTACAAGATGATAGATTTTTACTACTAGAATACCACCCTAACAGTTATAGTCACTCTCATGGATTGGTATTGGCTTGCTGACGCTGGAAGAATCATTACAATTTTTTATCTTTTTAAGAGATACCGGATGGTGTGTATTAAGAGCCTCTGGGAGCCCTTTTTTGCCAGGCCAGAAACATGAATATAAATGGAATACTCATGACCGCAGTCGCTATCAAGACAGGCTGAAATGCACTTGGGTTGATGTCTATGCCAGCGAGCTGCAGAAACGGCAGAGGAAATACAGTGAAGAGCCAGAAAGTGACAATGATTGCTATGAGGTAGTAATTTCTCTTCAAGAGAGTCGGGAATCCAAGCCGGTCTATCTTTTTCCTGTCGCAGCTGATACATTTAGTAGTGTAGCCAGCCATGTCTGTCGGTACAGTGCACGACGTACATATTCTGTTTTCACAAAAGTAGCATTTTTTCTCAGCAAACCGCGAACCGCAAATGGTGCAGCGCTCTTGTTGTTGTTGTTGATCAGCCATTGTGCAACGATATATTACCATAAGATTCCCAACAATATTACTGTATCCTGTGTAAAGCAAAATTTAAATTTGCTAATCTTGACAGTTGGTAAGGGTTCAAAAAATTCCTACACTTCAACAGACCTATACAGGATATGCTGCCAAGCTGATGCTAGAAGACGGTACCGTTTTTGATGGTATAGGCTTTGGCTATCCGTCAGAGATTGCTGGCGAAGTCGTGTTCAACACAGGCATGGTCGGCTACACTGAAACTCTGACTGACCCTTCCTACAGGGGTCAGATATTGTGTCTTACATATCCGCTTGTGGGTAACTATGGCGTCCCAAGCTACGATATAAAGGATGAGTATGGTCTGCCCAAGTTCTTTGAGTCAGATGGAATTCAGGTCAAAGGACTGATTATTCATGACCTGTCTGACATTGCAAGCCACTGGAGCTGCATAAAGACACTAGATCAATGGCTTTACGAGGAAAAAGTACCAGGGATCTATAATATCGACACGAGAGAGCTGACGAAGAAATTAAGAGTACATGGAGTTATGATGGGGGCTATTGTTGTGTCTGAAAATGCCATTAATGAATCTCTCTTGAAGAAGAAACTTGCAAGTGCTAGGTATGAGGGATTGAACTTTATGCCAGAGGTTTCGACAAAGAGGACTCTAGAGTATGGCGACAAGAGCAAGGACTGCGTCGTGGTGCTGGACACTGGCGTAAAATATAGCATCATACGCAATATCATGCGCACGGGATATAGAGTCATCAGGCTGCCTTGGCATGCAACGTATGAGGAAATAATGTCACATAATCCAAAAGGAGTGGTGATAAGCAATGGGCCTGGCGACCCCAAAGAGTGCAGTAGTACAATCAAGACTGCTTCAAAGCTGATCAACACATCTACTCCGACTCTTGGCATCTGTCTTGGCAACCAAATCCTTGCGCTTGCAGGCGGCGCCAACACTTACAAGTTAAGATTCGGTCACAGGGGTCAAAATAAGCCTTGCGTTGATATGCGCAACAACCTAGTGTACGTGACTAGCCAGAACCACGGTTACGGGATCGACCCAAAGAGTCTTGCCAAGACAGGCTTTAAGGTTTGGTTCTCAAATGCTGACGATAATACAGTTGAAGGGTTTGAACACAAGAGCAAACCCATAATTGCTGTCCAGTTTCATCCCGAAGCATCTCCTGGTCCATATGATTGTATGTTTGTGTTTGACAGGTTTAGAGAAATTATCGCCAAAGGTATGAGGGATGAAACAGATCTAGCAACAGAAGCAGCACAGCTGCAATCTATGAAAAAGACAGCAAAGCCATTGAAAAAATTTGGTGTAAATAAAAAAATAGGAGGGAGAAAGATCGCCGAGAAATGAAACAATAAAGAAAGTTCTTGTCCTCGGAAGCGGGGCAATTAAGATTGGAGAGGCAGGCGAAAGCCAGCAATAAGAACTGGCCGCAAATTCGACTACTCCGGTTCCCAATGCCTCAAGGCACTTGCCGAGGAGGAAATCAAGAGCATTTTAATAAATCCTAACATTGCGACTATTCAGACTGACACACGTTTTGCAGATAGGGTGTACCCTCTTCCGATAAATACGAGCTACGTGGAGAGGGTTATCGAGGCAGAGCGGCCAGATGCAGTAATGTTAGGATTTGGAGGCCAGACAGCCCTCAACTGCGGCGTATCGCTACATGAGCAGGGTATCCTCAAAAAATATAACATAATGGTTCTTGGCACGTCCGTCAGGGGCATCAAAATCACGGAAGACAGACAGCAGTTCAAGGAAGCCATGTTAAAGAGTGACGTGCCAGTCTTGCAGAGTCTTGCAGTCAATTCGCTAGAGGAAGCCTTCAGGGCAGCTAGAGATATCGGCTACCCGGTCATCATTAGAGTAGCATACACACTTGGTGGCAGGGGCGGAGGCGTCGCCCATAATGAATATGAACTGCAGGAAATTGTACAACGTGGTCTTAATCTCAGCATGGTTCATCAAGTTTTGATAGAGCGTTATGTAGGGCACTGGAAGCAAATTGAGTACGAGGTTATGCGTGATTACAATGGCAACAGTGTGATCGTATGTAACATGGAAAATATTCTTGCAATGCGTGTCCACACCGGCGATAACATTGTCATCGCGCCATCCCAGACGCTCAACAACTACGAATACCACATGCTGCGCTCAGCTGCCATTAGGGCGACCAGCTTCTGTAACATTGTTGGGGAGTGCAACATCCAGTTTGCCCTTGATCCAGCGTCAGAACAGTTTGGCGCGATCGAAATAAATGCAAGATTGTCTCGCTCGTCAGCGCTTGCAAGCAAGGCCACAGGGTACCCTCTTGCTTACATGGCGGCCAAGATCGGGCTTGGATATTCATTGCCGGAACTCATCAACAAGATCACAAAAGCAACCACTGCATGCTTTGAGCCATCGCTTGACTACGTTGTGCTAAAGATGCCACGGTGGGACTTCTCAAAGTTTGAGCTTGTTAAGCGCAAGCTTGGCAGCACAATGAAGTCGGTCGGCGAAGTGATGGCTATCGGCAGAACTTTTGAAGAAGTGGTGCAAAAGGCGATCAGGATGTGCGACATTGGCAAAGACGGCCTTGTCGCAAATGCAAATTTGTTGTCTCAGCCTTCTGCTGAAGATATTGAAAGGATCGAGCTAGCGCTCATACATCCAACTGACGAGATAATATTTGCGGTCGTTGAGTCCATAAAGGCCGGCCTGACGATTGCGCGCATCAATCAATTGTCGGGAATTGATCCGTGGTTTTTGCTCAAGATAAAGAATATAGTCGATATGGAAGATAATATTCGACGTAAATCCAACAGCTTTGACGAGCAGCTGATAAGGAAGGCGAAAAAAATCGGATTTTCAGACAAGCAGTTGGCGCGGTGCCTCAATCTTGAGGAGATACAGGTTCGTAACCTGCGGCAGAAATTCAACATCAGACCGGTCGTAAAGCAGATAGACACGCTGGCTGCAGAATGGCCGGCCAAGACTAACTATCTCTATCTGTCATACGGCGGCGAGACCGACGACGTCAAAGTGGAGGACGACAGCAGTAGCAATAGCAACAGCAGCAGCAACAACAACAAGAGCAGGATGATAGTGCTGGGCGCTGGCCCCTATAGGATCGGAAGCAGCGTCGAATTTGACTGGGGAACTGTCAATACGGTGTGGGGCCTCAAGGAAAATGGCGTCAAGGAAATTTCAGTCATCAACTGCAACCCGGAAACAGTATCAACGGACTATGATATCTGCGACAGGCTCTACTTTGAAGAGTTGACGCTAGAGCGTGTGCTGGACATTTGTGAGAAAGAAAGGCCTACAGGAGTGGTCACCTGTGTCGGGGGCCAGACGGCAAATAACCTGACACCCAAATTGGCAAAATTCGGAGTCAACATTGTCGGCACGAGCAGCGAAAATGTTGACAAGGCAGAAGACAGGGCCAAGTTCGGACAGTTGCTCGACATACTAAAGATAAAGCAGCCAGCGTGGAGAAAATTCACCTCACTTGCCGAAGCAAAGGAGTTTGCAGACATTGTAGGATATCCTGTGCTTGTTAGGCCGTCCTACGTACTTTCAGGTGCAGCAATGAAGGTAGTATGGGGTGAACAGCAGTTAGAGGGCTTTTTGACGGACGCAACAAACATCAGCCCAGACCATCCAGTTGTCATTAGCAAGTTCCTCCAGGATGCCGCGGAGGCCGAGGTAGATGCGGTGTCAGACAGCAATGAAGTTATTATTGGCTCTATTATTGAACACATTGACAATGCGGGCGTACATTCCGGCGACGCAATAATGAGTATACCTCCTTGGCGGCTCGACAGGAAGACTATCGACACCATCACAGACTACAGCGTCAGGATAGGCAAGGCGCTCAATGTCAAAGGTCCATTTAACATCCAATACCTGATCAAGGATGAAGAAGTGCTGGTAATAGAGGCTAATGTTAGGGCATCGCGCTCGATGCCTTTTGTGTCCAAGTTTGTAGGTTATAACATCATAAACCTTGCTGCAAAGGCAATGATTGGCAAGCGGCTTCCGCCTACTGCTAGAGATCTGTGGCTCAAGACTACTGGATTTGGGATCAAAGTGCCTCAGTTCTCATTTATGCAGCTTGAAGGTTCGGACGTAGTGCTTGGGGTAGAAATGCAATCAACTGGCGAAGTTGCCTGCTTTGGCAACAGTTTCTATGATGCATTGTCCAAAGCATACATGGCTGCAGGCTATTCTCTGCCACTCTCGGGATCAGCACTAATAACTGTAGGCGGACAGAAGAACAAAGAGAAATTGCTGCCTATAATATCGCTCATCACTTCCATGAACTACCGAATTATGGCTACGGAGCACACAGCAGAATTTATAGAGAATAATAACTTTAAGGATATACAACTGGTATACAAGATAAGCGAGCCGGATCGCAAGCCCAATATCGCGGACCTACTGTACGAACGCAAGATCAACTTTATCATAAACATTCCAGCCACATCCACAATTGAAAAGTATGTGGGCATGCTCTATGACGAGTACCAGATAAGAAGAAAAGCAGTTGAAATGGGCATACCTGTTTTAACGACATTTGAAGCAGCAAGCTCATTTATCAGGACTCTCCAGTGGCTGCGTGATAACACACCCACTATCATGCCACTTAAAAGCTACATCAAGTTAGAATAGCCAAAAAAATTCGATCATGACCCCACAGTAAGGAGCGTTGGTCAAATATTTTGTCATGCTTGTCATAGGCGTATCTAAGAAATGCTGCTGCTTTAAGACATTCTAAATGATTTTTCCAAGCTCCAAGCAAATTACGTTGACAAAAAGGGAGATCGCCTTCTACAAAGCAAAAGGCTTGTCATGCAACGATGAATAAAAAATAATAATAGTTATTCTGTACTTCTATCGGAAATCTTCTGATGACTAACAGTCAGTCAGTAAGATTCAAGTCACAGATAACTCAAAAAAGATTAGACAGATTTATGCTACAGGTTCACGACTGAACACATGAAATTCAAAAATGATTTTACCCTTCCACAGAGTTCTGATTATATACATCCACTTCTATAACATTTATGTCACTCGGCAACAATAGATATGACTATTAATATACAACGTGTTTCAACTGCAACACAGTTTATATATTTACAAGATGTGTGGAAGAAGAGTTGCGTCGCCGACAATCGAGCCGTCAAGGGTTACAACAATGCACTTCTTCACTCCATGTTGCATTATTCTTGTGATTATGGGAGAAATCGACTTATGATATAACTTTTCGCCAGTAGCATAAAGATATGGATTAAAGGTTGGCACCACTACAATGTCAAGTATTCCCTTCTCCGCGAGAATATCTTCCTTTCTTGCTTGAATATATAGCCATACCCGCTCGCCGTTTATCACACTCCCCTTTTTCAAAAATACAGGATGTATATGCCCCATCACTATTTGTTTTACTCGCCCTCTAACATCAGAAGGCATGCTGTGGCCGTGCAGCAAAAGCGTACCATCAAGCATCATCCCCTTGCTGGTTATCATGTTTACATTCATTGGAACCAGATGTCCAATGTTGCCATCATGATTGCCGGGCACAAGATAGACCTCCGCCGTGGCTGACAGCTGCTTCAAGAATACTGGCACAGTATCCCACTCCTGTCTGCTTATTGCTCCAACTGTATGCTTGATATCCCCTAGCAGTATAATGCTATCTGCATGCTCTGACTGGACAAGATCTGATAGTTCAGCAACCATGTCAGAAACGAGGCTTGGACTGACTGTTATCCCCTTTGCCAACAGGTCTGCTTCAAGCCCGATGTGCAAATCGGATACTGTAATGTATTTTTTGCCTGCATCTTCTAGCAATATTGCGGCGTGAGGATGAATAGGTCGTATATTCACACTTTTTATACCGCCTTCAGGCAAATAAGTTAGTCGTGCAGTCAAGAGTGGACTACATAGTTAGGTCTGGTAGTGTCAAGCAGATGTTGTTTTTGCCGAGTGGCAAAAAGTTATGGGTTGTCGTAGGTAGAGACAATGAATACTGGACGGATCCGGAACTTGGTTTTTGCTCCTGCAAGGACTTTTATTTTGCCACTCTGTCCGGCGGACAGGATTGCTACCATCTAGAGAGCGTCAGAAAAGCTATACAGCAAAGCGAACTCACAGCTATCGAGTTTGCGGATAGTGATTATGCCCACCTTTTGCAGGCAATTGCAGATGATAACATAAACGTCCTAGGCCGTAGTTGATACTTGAGTATTGCTAGTAGTTGATTGCGTAGTATCAGAGGGAGGATGCTGCTGACCCGGGCGGACTTCAGGCTTTTCTAATGTTGTCCTTGCTTCGCCACCCTTTCTTCCAATAGTGCTGTAGTACTCTGCGCCTCGCTCCTGCTTGACTGTCTCACCTCCTCGCTTGCCAATCTCGCTGTAAAATTCTGCGCCATAGCGCTCCTTAACAGTCCCGCCGCCCTTTTCCCCTATTTCCCGATAAAATTCTGCGCCATAGCGCTCCTTAACGACTTCGCCGCCTCGCCTTCCTGCCTCACTGAGGCCTTCTCTATCATTTGCCCGCGCCTCTCCACCCGCCTTGGCGACCCTTAGTCTTGTCTCCGAGTTTGCCGCCGCCAAGCCCCTCTTCTGGTGCGGAGCAATACCTCCTTTGCGTGCTACTCGTTGCCTCGTCTCTTCGTTGGCAGACGCAAGGCCTCGTCGAGCGCGCCCTCTATCAGATGCAGCCTGCTCTGAGCTCATGCACAGTAGACACTCATATTGCTTAAAAGGGGAAACGAAAAAAGTAAGAGAATCATAATCAAAAGTTTATTAGCCGATTGTTTTTTGGCATCGTTGTGGCATCTAACAATGTTCTTATCGTTGGTTCTGGAAGCAGAGAGCACGCCCTTGGTTGGAAGATAGCGCAGAGCAAGCACGTAAGAAAGATCTATTTTGCTCCAGGGAATGGAGGTACATCTGAAAATATCGGCATCCAGCACACTGACATCGACAAATTGGTGTCATTTGCAAAGCGCCAGAGTAACCTGCTGACGATCGTGGGTCCTGAAGAGCCTCTATCACTTGGAATTGTTGATGCCTTTGAAAAGGAGGGATTGCGCATTTTTGGGCCTAGGAAGGAGCCGGCCAGGCTTGAGTCCAGCAAAGCTTTTGCCAAGGAGTTCATGCATGATGCAGGTATCCAGACTGCTAAATTTGCAATATTTACTGATGCACAAAAGGCCAAAGACTATGTCGTCGGGCAGAGCAGGCCGTTAGTAATCAAGGCCGACGGCCTTGCAGCAGGCAAAGGTGTAGTCGTATGTGACGGCGCCGACCAAGCTATTGCAGCGATTGATAGCATGATGATCAAAAAGGAGTTTGGCGCTGCAGGCACTAAAGTAGTGATTGAAGAGCGGATTTCTGGCGAAGAGGTATCGTTCATTGTTATGTGCGATAGCAAAACAATAATGCCGCTTGCTCCAAGCCAAGATCACAAGCGGATATTTGATGACGATAAAGGTCCCAACACTGGTGGCATGGGAGCATATTCTCCTGCACCAGTGATTGACAGCGGCCTTCAGGAAAAGCTAGTAAAAGACGTGATGCAGCCGGCTATAATTGCAATAAGAAAGCGTGGTAATCCATTCAAGGGCTTTCTTTATGCTGGTATAATGGTTGAAGAAAGTACAAAAAAACCCTACGTGCTCGAATTCAATGTGAGAATGGGCGATCCAGAGTGTCAGCCCATAATGATGAGGATGAAGCCCGGCCTCTATGAGTACATTGATGCAGCAGTAGACGAGCGACTTGAGTCAATGCCGCAGATTGAATGGAATAACCAGACCGCCGTCTGCGTGATAATGGCTGCAAGGGGGTACCCGGGCAGTTATGAAAAGGGCAAAGTTATAGAGGGTCTTAACTCTGAATTTGGTCCAAATGTCATGGTTTTCCATGCTGGGACGGCAAGGGACTCAAGGGGGAGAATCGTGACTAATGGTGGACGAGTATTAGGGGTAACTGCGCTTGGAGAGGATGTAAGGAACGCAATTGACAATGCCTACTCCGCTGTCAGGAAAATACGATGGGGAGAAAACGACCACTATTACAGGACAGATATTGCAAGAAGGGCGATAGGCCGCTAGGCGTAATGGAGACCATCTTCGCTAGCGATTGCATCCAGCCTTTTGTCATACCTGTCATGTGGTAGATTCTCAAGCAGCTGAAACGAGTACGCAAGTCCAACAGAAAATGTTCGCTTACACGACAGTAACCTGTCATAGTAACCCTTACCATATCCAAGGCGATTGCCCTTTTTATCAAAAGCAATGCCAGGCACAACAAGTATATTGATCTCACTGATATGCCCATATGGCGGAGGTTCCATGATACCGAACCTACCGCCCCGGATTAAGGATTTCATAGACGACAGTTCATAAAATGTGATCTTGTCTTTTTCGACTCTTGGCAGCGCGATTTTTTTGCCTAGTGTTTTTGCTCGCGTGATTATCAATTCTGTAGTTACCTCAGAGCCAAATGCAAAGTATGCTCCAACAACCTTGGCCTGCCGGAACTCCTTGCTGTTTATTACAAATTCTTGTATGCTTTTGCTCCTTTTAGCGATCTCATGGGAGGTTAGCTTGTTGCGCCTTTCAAGCATCTCTCGTCGTATTTCTTTTTTGCCTAACAGCAGCTATTTATTTATCTCTCGGGTAATAAAAGCAGCAGCAGTCACGGTATTTTTCAAAAGCATCGCCCGGGTCATAAGGCCCACTCCGCCAGGAACCGGTGTTATCCAAGATGCTTTTTGCTTTACAGAGTCAAAGTCAAGATCCCCGGTCAGCTTGCCATTGAGACGGGCTGTCCCGACATCAATAACGACTACTTCTTCCTTTACCATGTTTGCAGAGAGCGTAAAGCGCTGACGGTTGCCCACTGCAGTAACAACCAGATCGGCGCTTTGTAGCTTTTCGTTCAAGTTCTTTGTCCTTGAATGGCAGATTGTCACTGTGGCGTCCTTTTCCAGCAACAAAATCAAAAGCGGTTTCCCCACCAAGTTACTGCGGTTTACAATGACTACGTCCATCCCGGCTACGTCTATTTTGTAATACTCCAAAAGCTCCATGATGCCAGAAGGTGTACAGGGCTTAAGCGCTGCGATACCACTCTGCAGCATGCCAACGTTGTACGGCGTCAAGCCATCCACATCCTTCATCGGGCTCAGGGAGGCGATTATATCAAATTCGTCGATATGAGAGGGCAGAGGTAGTTGTATTAAAACGCCGTGGACTTCAGGATCGTTGTTTAGGAGTTGCACGAGCTCGCGCAGCTCCTTCTGCTTAAAGGTGGCGGCAAGCCTATGGTCTCTTGTGACAATACCCACCTCTTTTGCATCCTTATGCTTGCTCTCAATATAGGTTGCAGATGCAGGGTCGTCTCCGACCAGCACCGTTGCAAGGCACGGCTGGACGCCGATTGCCTTCAATTCTTCGACCGCCTTTGTTACTCTTGATTTTACGTCTGCCGACACGACCTTGCCATCGATTATTCGCGCTACCAAGTGAATAGGTGGGAATTTTCTATAGTATGTGCTTTTCTGTATAGAAGACCTATGTGGAATTTAGTATACCATATATCTATAATTTGCTTAATGGAGCCAAATACAATAACGATAAAAACAACTACAGAAGCATATGCTATGCGCTTGCAATATATTTCAACCCTGTCCAAAGGCATTCTATATTCCAACCCAATTAGTCCTTGTCTATCTCAACCTGCTCAAGATGCTGCAGCGCTTGAACTATCTCCTTTTGTAACTGCTCGATGCTTTTTTCGTCAGCCTTGAACATCTTTTGCTCTACATGAGTAACAGACTGCACCTTCGATGTTTCAGCGACTATGTTATTTGCCTTCGCGTCAATAGCTCCTTGAGAAGGCGGACTGGATTTAGAAAGCTCTAATAACTTTTTGTCAAGTGCAGAAATCCTGTCCTCTAGAAATGACACAAGGTTGTCGCGTAGCTCCCGGAGATCCGAAAAGTCCGCCACAGGCTGTAGGTAAGCGACCTTTTGGTTGAGTGAATCGAGTTGCTGCTTGTATTTCAGCAACAGCTTGTCACGCTCTAACCTGTCAATCCGGCCGTCTTGCGCCGCTTCATATACCCGAGTAATTGCCTCAGCTGCAAGCTTCTTCTCAAACAGGAGTGATAGAAGTTCAGTCCGTATATCGGTGGTGGGTGACAATGACGAGCCTGTATGCTTTTTGTTGTTACTTCTAACGCGGAGAAGCTTATCTATAAATGCTGCAGATATCGCGCCTGCGATAGAAGAGCCTGCAATAATGGCAATTTCTGTCGACATTTACAGGGTCTGCCAAGGCCCGCTAGAAGAAAAGCTTTTTGTTGTATCACATGACCTGTCGCTTAATCCAATCATACTTGCGAATCCTTGCCTCCGGGTATCCGCACTTTGCGCATTTTTTTCCTCGCTTATGGTATGAGTTATGGCCACACCTTCTGCATCGTATATGGGTCTTTTTACGGGTGAACTTGCCCATCGATGTAGTGCCTTTTGTCATTTCTCACTCAGCTCCTCCTTATTAGACTACTTTGGCGGCGGTGAGATAATGACCACATTGTCCCCTCTGACAACGATAGTGCCCAACTCGTTAGACTTGCCTTCTTCCAGAATTTCTACTGACTCTTCAAGCAACAGATTCATATGCTGATCGAAACCGTGAAGGTTTCCTCTGATGACTTTGCCACCCTTAAGCTTGATAAGGACAACTTTTCCAAGACTCTCATCAAGAACTTTCACTGCCATATCTACGGACAATTACTATTCTACCGAGGGTAGAGCATGATATAGGTATATATTAAAATTTGTTTGATGTATCTTCTGTTAACCTTGTAAGCCAAGCCCAGCGTTAGGCAGCAATCAATAGAGAATAACTTAGGGGTAACACAAGCGCATAGGTGCGCAACTCTGTGTAACATATATCCAGCTTCTAGAACTATGATGTGTTTACATTTTTAGTTCGAGAATACTGGCTAATGCAACAACAAACTCGCCTACTAGTTTAAGACATAATTAGCATGAAGTCTACCCGCTGCCACTGGCAGCTTTTTCTAAACCATAGCAACCATTAGTAATTGGCTGGCTATTTAGATGCAAGGATGATATTTGATTCTAATACTGTTGTTAGTGTCACTTGCATCACGGCTTGGGAACAGCTTGTAATATTCTTCTTGAAGTTGGATGATTGCGTTTTTCGCATTATAATTCTATGAATTTTTTATTCAGTTCTTTATCACAAACTTAGAAAATCGTCGCTTCTCCTAATGAGGCAAAAGCATGATTTTGGTTTGGTTAGACGAAATGTTATACTTTATTTCTATACGTATCATATAGAACCTTCTTATAATTATTCTCTATAGCTATTAATAAAAGATCAATATTGCGCCTTCTCACTGGGTCACTTTGAAATTAATCTGCATCACTAGGAAACTAGTAGGTAATTTTATACCGCACATTAGGTTAATTTTACCAGAGAGGAAAATCCTAATGGTTAATAAGATAGTGTACTGGGGTTCTTTGTAGTGAGAATAACTTATTTGCCAATGAATAGTACGCTCTCTGTTACACTACTACTTACAGGTCTACTATTACTATCACCACAGGCTCTGACTTTTACAGCACCTCTGCCCGGAGCTGCAGCGCAAGAACTGCGAGAGCATATTTCGCACAATCGACCACCTGCATCAGCTGCTAACGTAAACGATCCCAATCTTAGAGTAGAAACGGTCATCGAGGGCCTAGAGTTTCCCACCTCAATGGCCTTTTTAGGGGAGAATGACATCTTGGTTACTGAAAAAGATTCTGGCAGAGTGCAGAGAATTGTTGACGGCGAACTGCAAGAGGAGCCGGTAATCGACGTCCAAGTGGCAAACAATGACGAAAGAGGTTTGTTAGGAATTGACATTTCCAACCCGAATGGTACAAGTACTAGTAACAATGAACAGTATGTTTTCCTATACTTCACAGAATCAGGTGGAGGTGAAGATGGCGATGATTGGAGTGAGGGCATCTCACCTGCTGGCACCCGTCTATACAGATACAATATAGCATCAGAAATCGGAGAGGATGATGATGATGCTCAAATGCAACTGGTAAACGAAACACTGCTTCTAGACCTTCCTGCTACACCGGGTCCTCGCTATCACGGAGGACCAGTCGCCATTGGTCCAGACAACTATGCCTATGTGGTCATTGGTACGGTAGATCATCATGAAACACAGGCTCAAAACTTTGAGGATGCTCCAGCCCCAGATGGCACTAGCGGAATATTTAGAACAACTCAAGACGGCGAGGTAGCGGATATTCCAGGTGTCATTAGCGATCAAGTCCCCCTCAACTTATACTATGCATATGGCATGAGGCAAAGTTTTGGCATGGAATTTGACCCTGTAACTGGTAACCTATGGGA
>JBJMEE010000041.1:0-17079 GCA_045809585.1 Nitrososphaera sp.
GACAAATGTCACTGAATTCATAGAGTTTGTACGGATATTGTGCAATTGCCCCCCGCGTTGCCCATCTTGGTTATGGTTAGTGCGGAATAAACGTTGGGAATACTTGTATTATTTTCAAGAATACGAAAGTTAAGAGTAGTGGAATTACTGCCTGCAACTGGATTGGAGGGATAAGGTACAAATTTACTAACTGTCCTCTGCTCGTTGGAAAAAAATTATCTCTTCTTATCTTCCATCTAAATCCTTACTATTGCGGCAACGTTTTTCATAGGTGCCTTTTTCAGCTCCTCGCGCACTGCCTTTGAGATATGCTCCTGGGCGGTAAGACTTGAAAAGTCCATCAATTTTACGCCATCGAGGATGTGGATCTGCGGGGCGAGATCTTTGCCGCTGTTAGCATGCTGCTTGAGAAGGCTTTCAAGCCTATCGGCCACCTGCTCTGGAGAACCAGTGAAAATTGCTGCGTTTTCGACGGAAAGCCTTACCCTGCCATACTTGTCAAGCACTAGCACTGGCTGCTTTTTGGATTTCAAAAAGAGCATCTTCTTGTTCATCTCGCAGGCAAATATATGGTAATTATTTGTGTCGAAAATGCACTTCACTCCCTCATGCAAACCGAAAAGCTCACAGGCAAGGACACGGGCTTCTTCTTTCTTTATCTCCTGAGCATTTGTAGTACCTATGTCCAGTGAAACGTTTCCCATCGCAGTCACTCGCATAACCGATCGCTCGCTGATGTATTCTGACTGAATTATTATTGATTCAGGCAAGGCGCCACGCTGTAGAGCCACTTGTTCCACCTGCTCTGCGAGTCCAGAGATATCCTCCAGTCGGGGATTACTGACAGTTTTCTCTGCTTCTTCATGAATCATTGCCGCCGCAACACCGATAGATGAGATCACTTCGGCATGCTCTGCAATCTTGTATTGGAGCTGTTGCTTGAGTGCAAGATAGGGCACGAGCACTGATGCCCCTCCGCCTCCACCGACGAGCACCACTCGCTCTTTTTTAAGCTTGTATTCTTTAATCACGTGCTCAACTATATCAAGCACCTTTTTGGCAGAAATGTCAAGGATCATAGTCGCTGCCTTATCCATTGTAGTGCCTAGTCTGTTAGCAAGTATTGAAAGTGCTATCTTCGCAGAAGTTTGGTTTCCCTTTGCATAATCGCCTTCCGGCACAAGGCCCAGCGCATTTGCAGCGCAGGTGTTTGTTATCGCAAAGCGCTTGCCTCCGGCGGACTCGATCGCCATGTAATCAATGGGATCACCTTCTTTTGGTTTGAAGGTGATAATCTGGCCACCCTCAAGCGCCTCCGGTGATGCAAAGCATGAGTAGGGAAGACCGGCGATATGCGCAGACCGAGGACCTACGTCTGTTATCTTTCTGCCGGACCAGCGCACAAGTGAGCCGCCTCCCACCCCGGCAACTTTGACATCAAGCGATCGAATGCAGGTGGGATGCTGCATTATTGTGACGTAGCGCATCTCCGGCTTGCCATCCTTGATCGCGCAGACATTGGTTGATGTGCCGCCAACTTCTATAAATATGCCGTCAATGACACGGAGGTGGAGGAGAGCTCCGGCAACGCTTGCTGCAGGCCCAGACAGGACAGTGACAATGGGCTTGCTCCGAAAAGTGCTCATATCTGTGACCCCACCGTCACCCTTCATTATCAGGACAGGAGCAGTGATTCTTTCATTGCGCACAGCAGACTCGACAAACTTTGCCGTGCTTGTTGACTTAGGCAGGATACCTCCATTGATTGCTGCTGTAAGAGTCCTTATTTCAAGTCCGTAGATGCCGGTCAGCTCATGACCTGCGGTAGCAGGAATGTCTGATCTTTCCATCACGAACCGTTCATTGCTTGGATCGTCAACGCTGTATGCCTCACTAACCACTATAACTTCTGCACCTTCTTTTTTTAGTTCAGCTATTGCCTGCTCGATTTCCTTATTCTCAAGGTATTTTGAAGTGTCAAGGAAACGGTAGCAGGTATGTAAATACTTGTTTGGTGCAAGCTTGACATCTTTGATGTTTGTGCGCTTGATCACATTTGATTTTTCCAAGCCGACACCCATGCCTATAATTCCAACCTTGGCAGTATCGCCTTCAAGGAGTGCGTTGACTGCCTGTGTGGTGCTATGGGATATCAACTCGATCTCGGAGTTTTGGATCGAATATCTTTGTATCAAGGTCTCAAGTGTTTCAACTATGCCGGTCGAAACACCATTAGATGAAGAGTGTGTTGTGGGGACGGTGACCTTGCCTATTATCTGGCCTGTCACCATCTCAATGGCGACGGCCTTGGTGAATGTACCGCCTACATCGATGCCGACTCTTATTCTCCTAGTTTCCAAAAGCGTTAGGCAAGCCTAATTGACCAATGTAATTTATGTTTTTTCGTATGTATCTAGGCTTAGATAAATTATATATTTTTGGATAATAGCAGATGGGGTTAGTTTATCCTCGCTATCTCCATAAATGCTGAATATTTCATTGGTTTCATTGTCATATCTTGGGACTTTAGACGCATTGTTCACTTTGATTTAAGATGTATCTGCGCCATACCCTCTACCTCAGCTTCTTTGAATGTCAAGAGCGTGCATCTTTTGTTGGAGGGGATACCTTCTCGCTGATACGGATTTATATCTCCGCCGTCACCTGATGTTATCTAGCGTAGTTTCTGCCTTGATTTTGAGTTTAATTTTTTGCCTGGTATAGATAGCGGAGACTATGTGGAGGTTTTTTCAATATTATTGTTGGTGTATCGTAATAATGTAGTGCAATCAAACTAATGAAACTATGAAAATTATACAAGTATCAGAAGTAAAAATATGGAATACGTTTGAACTTTCAGTAGCGAAGAAGAGTGTATCTTTTTACCAGAAATAACACAAGCTTATATCTTTCATGGTAGTAGACCATGTGTATATACATACAGAAAGCATATGTCAGATTCATTACATCCACGTGATCTAGGAGTTATTGTAAGAAATACGCAACCAGAGGACATTACCAAAATAGTAAATTTACAAAAAGAATCATTTCCATACCTTGCTCGTTATGGAAATATATGGCATCCAGAAGAGCTCAAAAGTCATCTCCGTGTTTTTCCACAGGGCCAATTTGTTGCTGTCGAACCAGATGGTATGGTAGTCGGTTCTGCCAGTACTCTTATAGTCTTACTTAAACCAGAGCATGCAGAACACACATGGAAAGAGATCACTGCAGAGGGTATGTTCATAAATCATAATTCTAATGGAGATAGCCTTTATGGTGCAGATATATCCACACATCCAAAACACAGACATGAAGGTATAGGAGGCATGTTTTACGAGGCTAGAAAGGAATTAGTTGCTAAGTTGAATCTAAGAAGAATGATAGCAGGTGGAAGATTATTCAACTACACTGAATATGCAGACAGAATGTCTCCATATGAATATGCTGACAAAGTGATGAAAGGGGAATTAAAAGATCCTGTATTGTCATTTGAATTAGATAATGGGTTTAGATTTGTCAAAATACTCCCAAACTACTTGGATGATGTTCGTTCTCTGAATTATGCTTCTTTTATAGAATGGTTAAACCCCAAGTACCAGCAAAATCGCTAACTAGTGATCATAGAGTCTTCTGCGGTTTACTTATATCTCAAAGATTTAGAGAGGCTTTTTGACTTTTGAACTCTTTATCAAGCTTTTTCCTCTACTTCTTAGTAAGTCAAAGCCAATAGAACAAAGAGTTGAGGCTACAATATCCGGCTACCTTAAGCTCATAATTGCCTCCAAGCTGTATGTGTGTGATTTTCTTCTGAATAAACAACACTACCATCATCATCATTTTAACTCTGATTTCAATTTGATCTCCAAGTCAGCAATCGGATGGCCAGCAATAAAAAACTCTTTCAAATCTTGAAAAGTGCTTGTGCATTTCGGAACATTAAAAGTTCACGCGAGTTTTGAGTGAGTTTGAGTTTGGCAGCAAGATTAAGATATGACTCCATGCTGGATATAGGCCAATCGCTCCCATACAAAAGATATAGCGGCTCACCAACATAGTTCAAAAATTCAGTGACTTTGTCAACCATAAAATCTTCAAAATAATCAGAAAACTCACCCAGCACCAAACCCGAGATGTCTGCATAGACATTCTTGTTCTTGTAAATCACCTCTTCGCAATCCCGGATCCAAGGGTTTCCTAAATGGCATATAATTATCTTCAACTCAGGATTATCTACGGCAACTTCGTCAATGTTCAGCGGGTGAGAGAAGCGAAGCTTCCCTGTGCTTGAAAATGTGTCTCCTGTGTGTATCATGACCGGCATACCAAATTCTACGCACAGATCATAGACTCGCTGGTATCTTTTGTCATATGGGTAGTAATGCTCATAACCACAGTAAAGTTTCATACCTCTTATCAGGCCTTCTTTAAACCACTTTCTACAATTTTGAAAGTCGTCATCATTGTGGCCGTCAATTGAAAAACCTGCTACAACAGAGAGGATGTCGTCGTATTTCCTTGTTGCTTCTATCAGCTGCTCGGTGGATGGTCTATCCTCATTTACCTTATAAGACGAAAGGATGATCGAATGGTCAACGTTATCGGCTTCCATTGTGTGAACCAATAGTTTTATTCGCTCTTGTAATGGCAGATATTTAGTTCCCTCATAGCGATTGAGATGCACGTGGCAGTCTATTACTCTCGTCATTTGAGCATCAACTCACTTTTGAGGCACATATTTAGGGTTTATCCATTCTATGAAAGAAGCATAATTCAAGGAACGATTGTCTTTCATATAGTTTGGCAGGATTTTGATAAACTTGAAGCCATTATTTAATTGAAATGATAAGACAAGATCCTTTAATTCTCCCTTGACAACCTTTTCAGCATATTCTTGAGCTGACATCTTTTCTGCATATTCAATGTAGTTGAATAATCTTCCGCCCGCTATCATCCTCCGTAAATTCAGTTTAACAGCCAAATCCTTCCTGGCATCATATAGCATAGTCGCAATACCTAGCCCTCTGGAGTCAGGATGTGTTGATATATCTGCACCGTATAGGCTATCACCTTTGAGGGTGTGGTTTGTAAACATCCCATAAGCAGTAGCCTGTTTCCAAGTATGTTCTTGGTAATCTGGCGTAAGTGAAGTTACAAGGCTGCTTGAAGAGGCTATTATTTTTCTGCCTAACTCCGCGCAAAACTGCCCCTCTGGAAATATTTTGATATGGCTTTCAAGATGATGTTCATCCCAGATTACTCCATCTTTAGCCATGATGGGAAAAGATTGTTTTTGCAGTTCTACAATATGAGGAATATCCTCTGAAGTGACATTTCTAATAATGATGTTGTTATTATCACGGGTCGCCAATTAAACCAGATCCATCATCCTGTATTCTTATCGAGGATTAGTGTGTATGCCTACTAGAAATTCCTTCGTCTGATCATAACCTTATAACAACGGATTAGGTACCAATATTTGTCCTAAAAGGTGTGAATTTCCTGCTTCTATATCGAGACATCTTTCATGTTTCAATCTTTTGAGCATAAGCTCCACATTACCTCTTTGACACTTGGCATGGTGCTTAATCATCAGGGGGATGATATCTCCTTGAATGATGGTGACGCTCCAACAAATTTGGCAATCTTGTGTCTAAGAAAAACCTCGTGTTCTTTTCCACAGTCGTTACACCGAAGTCGGAGATTTCCAGAAATACTCCTGTATTTTGGTTTTACTATCTCGTCTTCCTCAATGAGTTCCATCACATTTCCGCAATCACATGAGATCAAGTGTTTTGGCATTGAATATACTTACAAAGAAGAAGAATTAAACCATGTGAACTAAAAGGTTTCCACTTTTTTACTTTTATAGAACGGAAAGCAAAACAAAACCAGCATAATAGAAGGGTGCATATAAGGTTAAAGCCTTGGAAATGGCTGATCGTCCTTTCATAGATTTGGCCGCCGCCTCTTCAAAAGATTGAATAATACAAATACCAGCTGCTGGTTCTATTGTACTAATATACGAGGATAATATTGCTTCTTGCTTTCGAGACTACATAACTTCAACAATTGGGGCTGTTACTCTTTCTGGTTAATTACCCCAAACATCTTTTGTACCAGCTGGTAGTTGCTGTTATGACATTGACAAGCACACATGTGGATATTGTCCAAGCCATCTGTTTCAGTCTTGACGGTACCGTCGCAGGAATCATGCTCATTTAGAATGCATTTATTAGAAGTGATAATAATGTCAAATAGTATCAACCAGTTAAGTATGTTGTTATTGCACTCAAGTGCTGTCAATATCTGTCAGTGGTGCATTCGATTCTGTGTGCCTACCACCTACCGGTTGTAGCGAGGGCATTTATGAGAATTATCTCTGGGTTTGTTTCTTCCAGTTTGCTTTCACTGGCAATACATTTACCTTCAGAATCGCTGCTGCTATGAATATCGCGCCGCGCACTAGATTGAACTGTTTATCGGATCTGAAAAGGCGGTGTGGGCTATCTATCAGCATACTTTACTTCAGCATCTGCGCGGAGTTCTAATCTACAATATCCAGCTCCGTACAAGAGGACATCAAATTGCGGCCTGAAAGAACCATCAGACTATCATCATCGTTATAACGTCAGCATCAACAATTAAGCAGAAGCAAGAACAGAGGGTTCATTCATCACTCTCAAGAATTTCAAGATAAGGCGAGATTTGTATAAAATGTCAAGGCCCGAGTGCTGAGTATGAGTGAATGTGTGAAAATTGAGATAGCAGATATAAAAATAAAGGAAAACTTCGATAATTTATGAGGCATTTTATATAAGTTTAAGACTGTAAGTTTAAGACAGACTATATTTTTTAAAAAAAACCAAAAAATCCATAATTCATTGCTCTGCTTGTAACAACAACTTTGGAGATAGATAGCCCAAACTATAGCTTCGGCGGCAAGATGATAAAATAAAAAACTTGGGGCTACCAGTTCCCTAAAATGAATCTAACAACAATAAGGTCCAAACTTGGACTTGCAAATAATGGGAACGATGACAATAACAACACAAATGGAGGAGCAAAAGAGCAGAAGAAAGCCTACTAAGGAAGCTTAAACTATACGCTCAAACGTAGCCAGCGTTTATTCATAGAGAGAATACTTATCTTATCTCTGAATCGTGACTTATAGTTCAGAAAAAGTCTCCGCAATAAATAAAAAATAACTAGCTATGCAAACCGTTCGATGCGATCAAGAGTATGTAATCTAGACTTCTCTAAGAATCTACTTCTGGCAGCAATGGTAGCAATGCTATATTTGTCATGGTTGCCGATGGTGACAAATGAAGTGCTCGCAGCTCCAGACAATTTTGCAATGTTATATTTCTCATGGTTGCCGATGGTGACAAATGAAGTGCTCACAACTACAGATAAATTTGGAATAGATGAACTTTATCCCACAGCAGATAATGGTCCTGTCTGGTTCCTTAACAACGGACAGCCAGAAGAAGATGGCAATTTTTTGCTCACATCCGCTGAGCACGTAAAGTTACAACAAGAGGATTCGAATGTATTTGAACTTGATGCAGAAACAGGCTCACAAAAACACGGAGTAAGACTCCATGCAAATTCTCCAGATGGCGAGTGGAAGAATGTGGAAATGACAGGTTACTTTAAGTTACACGAGGGAAACGACCAATTTACCTTGATAGCAAGACAGGGTCCAACTTACAATGATGACGGCGGATGCGGTGCTTATGGCTACTACGGCCTGCTTGATGCAAATGGCGATGCTTATTTTAAGAAAAAGCTATTCCACCATGGTGGGTATACAGGCAGGACTGCAGTAGAAGAAAGCGTGGTCGACAATCTGGATAATAGATGGGTAGGCATCAAGTTGGTAGTATATGATTTGGACGGAGGTGATGTCAAATTAGAGCTATGGGTTGATGATGGAGATGAGACGAACAATTGGGAGAAAGTTACAGAGTATGTAGACGATGGCGATTGGGAGACCCATGGTAGCGACTGCGATAGAGACTCGGACGATATAATAGATGATGGTACTCGGGGGGGCTTTAGAGTAGATGATTCAGAATTTGAATTCAAAAAGTTATCGATAAGAGAGATAGAACCACGACAGCCAGCAAACCAAACATTCCTGCCATATTCAATTCATGCAATCTCTCAGAAAGGATAACTTCACATTCAGAGGGCAGGCAGGATGGCGGCTACAGTCGCCATATCTTATTTCCACACCATGAACAACAAACTCGACCGATAGCAAACTCAGATAGCCGGATTAGACGATCTTTATGCACTGAATGCACCGTTTCCTTCAAGGCCATTACTATCTAGCATGACTAGCTTACTATAGAAACTCTAATCATGAAGGGTAGTCATTTACATTTAGTGTAACAAAGAAAACTGAGAGGAAAAAGGCAACTGCAGCTTTTTTTACCTCTCATATTTTGCAATAGTCACGTACAGTAAAAAGCCGCATAACTCACACTTGGGGAGAACGTTGTCATAGCCGTCCTGCCCCGAGTTGTTGAGCTTGGCAATGTGTGTGTCCTGATTGTTGTGCAAAATTATTAGATAATGGCAGATAGGGCTTTTGTATTGAATTTTTTCTGGTGTGGCATAAAACAGATACAAGTTGTATAGAATCGAGATGGCGCTATCGGTTTATATTGATTATGCTGCTTTATTACGATTCTGAACTCTAATATGCGCGCAGCGGTTTCCGTGCAGTAGGATTCTAAGAAAAGAAGCCGTTAATAGCAGCACAGAGCAAATAACTTCTATGAGCGAGACACGTAGAGGACTTCCGCTAGTCAGCTCTCGTATTGAGCAGATATTTCCGACATTAACGCCGGCGCAGATTCGTCGTATTGCAGCGCACGGGAACATGCGTGCAATGCAGCATGGCCAGGTGCTCATCGAGCAGGGAGATAGAAATGTCCCATTCTTTGTGGTGGTTTCCGGCGAGGTCGAAATCGTGCGCCCCTCTGGCGGTGTTGAGACCCTTGTCACGGTCCATGGCGCAGGTCAGTTCACTGGTGAGGTCAACATGCTCTCTGGCAGGCCGGCTGTCGTTCGGGTGCGTGCCACCAAGCAGGGTGAGCTGATCGAACTGGATCGCCAACACATGCTGTCTTTGCTGCAGACAGATGCGGAGCTCGGCGAGATCCTGATGCGGGCTTTCATTCTCCGCAGAGTCGAGTTGGTGGCAGCCGGCGTGGGAGATGTTGTACTCATTGGGTCAATGCACTCAGCTGGTACGCTTCGGATCAAAGAGTTTCTGATGCGCAATGGGCACCCATACTCCTACGTAGACCTCGAGCGCAACCCAGGGGTACAGAACCTGCTTGATGGTTTTCACACTGCCGCCAGCGAAATTCCTGTAGTGATCTGTCGCGGCGAGAATGTGCTTCGGAACCCTACGAACCAACAAGTTGCGGACTGCCTTGGTTTTAACGAGAATGTTGACCAAACGCAGGTGCGCGATGTTGTCATCATCGGCGCTGGTCCCTCAGGATTGGCTACAGCCGTGTATGGCGCATCAGAAGGACTTGACGTCGTAATGCTGGAAACAAGCTCACCTGGGGGCCAGGCAGGTTCAAGCTCAAGAATCGAAAATTACTTGGGATTTCCCACCGGTATCTCGGGCCAGGAGCTGGCAGCCCGGGCATACAACCAGGCGCAGAAGTTCGGCGCGCAGGTACTTATCGCCAAGGGCACGAGACTCGGCTGTGACCGCAAACCGTATGTCGTCGAAGTGGAGAATGGGGCCCGAATTCTGACACGCACTATCGTGATTGCGACCGGGGCGCAGTATCGAAGACTGCCATTAAAATACTTGTCCCGCTTTGAAGGCGCAGGCGTCTATTATGGCGCGACCTTTGTGGAAGCACAGTCGTGTATCGAAGAGGAAGTGATTGTGATTGGCGGAGGAAACTCAGCCGGCCAGGCTGCCGCTTTTCTGGCGGAGACTGCAAAGCACGTGCACATGCTCATAAGGTCGGCCGGTTTGGCCGAAAGCATGTCGCGCTATCTTATTCGCCGGATCGAAGAGACCCCTACGATCGTATTGCACCCGCACACCGAGATAGTGGCGCTTGAAGGAGGCGATCACCTCGAATCCGTTCGCTGGCAGAACAATCAAACTGGGCAAACCGAGGAGCATAAAATCCGCCACGTGTTCGTCATGACAGGTGCCGATCCGAACACAAGTTGGCTAGATGGCTGTGTCGTACTTGACTCTAAAGGCTTCATTAAGACGGGACCTGATCTGTTACCAGAAGATTTGAGCGCTGCACGCTGGCCCCTTGCTCGTCCGCCTTACTTGCTTGAAACCAGTTTGCCAGGAGTCTTTGCAGTAGGCGACGTGCGTGGCGGCAGCATCAAACGTGTCGCGTCCGCAGTTGGCGAAGGATCGATTTCAATTTCATTTGTTCATCAAGTACTCCAGGAATAGAGGAAGCAGGACGAACTGCAACAATATCGGATGAAGGACCATGAACCAATAGCAAAGTCTATTTTGAAGTCGGTAAAAATCAGGCGAATATGTAAAAAGAAAGCTTCGACTCCAGACCTCCCACATTGAGATGCTACCAAAAAGGACAAAGTTTCTGTTCTACAAGATTATGTGTTTGCCACATCTTGCAGACAATAATACAAATTACATTACCGGAATTGTTGACCTATACATATAGACAAAAGCGCCCATTCATTAAAAATTCAAGAAATAGTGATGAACACCTTTTGAACTAGCTTACAAAATCCCCTTCCATGGGATATCCTGCTTGTTCCCAGTCAACTATTCCACCGGCATAACGCCTGATTTTAGAATATCCCATATTAGTCAAAAGCTGATATCCGATTATACTTGCTATGCATGATGGATTAGAACAATATATGACAATATCATCATTAGGATCAAGAATTTTCCTTGCATCCTCGATTTTGCTAATGTTGATAGAACTAGGTATATGTTTAGCATTAAATGCCCATTCTCCCAAAGCGTTTACTAGCTTAAACTTATCTCCACGATCTAATTTCTCTTTTAATTCTTCCCTGCTGATAAGGTTAATTGATAGTTTAGAATTGGTCATGTAATGTTGAGTCAATCCGTGAGATAGATATTAAATATTTTGATTGCGGTTCTGTAAACTCTAGGGACATCATAACAAATAGAGAGGATGTTCCTATAGGTTTACAGCATCCCCTTTTGAGCGGTTATGATATCGGACATCTTTGAAATTTTTGCAATGATCTTAACGATTATACAACCAGCTAACAAAAAATTTCTCCCAAGAAAGAAAGACACAAAATCAATCTCTAAATTTCCAATGACCACACCGGTAGGAACGGATTCAGTTCGCTATACCATCGTTGAGGTGTGACAAAATGTGTAAGTGGTGTCTCAGGAAGTGTCGTTAATGTCATTAGATGGTAATAAACACCAATTGTTACCAATACTTATATAGCGAGCACGATATGTAGTGTATATGTCAGATAAAAGAACAACGGCAAGAGACAATGAAGGAACAACAATAACGACAACTACAGGTAGAGCAAACGAGGTAAGTGATATTATAAGAGATAACACATTACGTATAGTTGACGAGGTAGCAAAGGTTCAGCCTCAATTTGCTCAGGCGATATCCAACCTACAGTTAGACAACATCCAGGCCATAAGAAGCATGGTTCAAACTGCATTTGCCAATCAAAAACAGGTTGCTGCACATGCCATGAACGTCCCTCAAACACTCCAAGGATCAGAAGAGATTGCAAAGCAGTCTACAGAGGTAACAAACAGCATAATTCGTTCAGTCGGTATTTACAACCAACTTGCAGTTACTGCTTTGGACTCAGCAAGAGAGAATGTAAAGATCTACAGTAGAAGTGTAGATGCAGTTACAGACTTCAATAACAATATAGTGAAGGCTTGGACATCGTACTGGTCTTCACCACAGCACCAACTACAACAATTCAATAGGGCATAGCCCTATTATTTTTTTCTTGTACATTTATGTCTAAGTGGCATAACTGTAGCTTGAAAGCAACAATAGAGCAGAATTTCATTATCTCAATTCACTTTGAGATTAACTCAAAAAGTACAAGACGATTTCCTTTTTCAATCCAGGCATGTAGCGAATGTATTGCTATAATGTCGCTCAATACTTTCGGTCCTGCAACCACACATATGCCAGTGCACGATATAGTCCACAATCTAACGCCTATCAAAGGAAAGACTTTTAATCATTAAATTTAATTCTCCATAAGTCCTCTCTAAAATAAGAGATATAGTTTGAGTATTGAGGGACGTCTCATAACCGGTTGGTTACCATTTATATTTGCAAAATTTATTTGTGACCAACTTCAAGTTGTTAGGGATATACTCCTCGTTGTAGACACGGGAACCGCTACTACTACAATAAATGAATTTGATGCTCGACAAATGAGGGTAGATTACTCTAAATTGACAAAATATCAAAATTCGCTAGGTATTGGTGGTTCAGCTGAATCTTACCTGGCAGATTCATGTCATTTGTATTTCGGGGAGGGAATAGAATCAGTCGATGTCAAGCCTGTCAAGTTTCTCCGGCAAAGCGATGCTGCGAAAGTTGACCAGGAGCGTTATCCCAGTCTTTTGGGTATGGACGTACTGCGGAATTACAAAATAAGCTTTAGCGAATCTAAAGTGATCTTGGAAAGAGATAGTAGATCTTGATTTGAATAATAGACGATATTATGCCTAGGTATTCTACATTGCGATGCTGCAAGGTAGCTATTGCAGTAGCAATCACTGGGTGCTTTTGTAGGAGGTTCAAATCTTCCGGCTAAGAACCAACAAGTCTCAATCTTTTTGTTGTGCATAATTGGAATGAATGGTCGGGTAATCAAGTATAAACCTGCATAATACGAGGATGACTAGATATCTATACTGCAGTTGACTTTGTAAAGCTCTCCACATACGATCGAAATAAGTTAAAGGTTCTTGAATTAGGGCATTGTCATTACTGTGTGTCCTCAAATAATTTCTAAGATCTGATTGTCGCAGCATAGAGTTAGTGAACGGGTTAAGTTTGAGAAAGAAGAAAAAGAAGATGGCACGCGTAAGCGTTGTATATGTTGCTATGATGAACTGCAATGGAACAAAAAATATTGTTATCAGAGCCAGGTTAATCGTGTCATAAGATGAAGATCATTAAGTAAAATGCGTATTATTTACAAAATTCGATTTATCCCACAAAGTTATAGAACCTGATATAGCCAAGATATATCAACTTTGTTTTCCAAAATTCTCTTCATATGGCTAATACTAGAAAGACATCATCATCATCATCACGAACCTCCAAGAAGAAAAAAGGCAAGATAAATTCTACAATTCGCAGTAGATCTGGAAAAGTAAATGCGCAGAAAAGAAGAACAACAACAACAAAAACAAAAACAAAACAATCATCCAAAGCAACCAGCAGAACTCGAAGGAATAGGAAGGCTAAGACGTCTGACATTGTTATCAAGCGAACAAGCGGAAGAACGGAAAAGTTTGAAACCAACAAAATGGCTCAAACTGTAAGTAGATCGGGTACTCCATTCTTGCTAGCAAGGGATGTTGCAAAGACAGTTTCAGAGAAAGTAATGCAGAAGGATAACGATGCCCAAGCTCCTCAAAGAAAAGAAGACGGAATGAAAGGCTCGTCACATTCTACTATCGAGGTAGACGGAGGAGAGGTAAGAAAGATGGTCGCAGAGGAGCTAAGGGAAAGGAACCGTCCCGATATTGCATCTTCTTATTCAGGAGAACGGCCAGAAAATACTCGGCAAGGAAGACACGAACTAATGAAGGAGAATCAACCACTGCATGATGCAGATTCAGCAAATCAGAGCAAGTTACTCTTTGATTCAAGCACAAACATGGCAAAAAGTACACGGCCGTCCTCAATGAAGCGCTAGGAATATAAAAGCTGTCAGATTTGAGAGGCCCGCTACTGCCATTATTGTTTTTGCTGACAAAAGACGAGAATCAAGAGGGCGTAGCCCGACTTTGCTTTTTTTCTTCTTGTTTTATACTAAGCTAACAGCCACCAATTGGTCCGGACAAGGAAATCACGAGTCCTCAAAGCTCCAACCTTGTTGAACGCCCATTATACACAAGGGTCAACCCCTACCAATCAGTATTCTGAAATCTTTCTGACTTGCTATTTTACTCACGGGCCTTAGCGACAAATAGGCTTTTTAAGGGTTATCACTTGTGGCGAACCGAAGGAGTTATCTGGCGTTGATAAACATATGCAAAAACACAGACACGCACACACACCTGTGTTGCTCTTTTTGTTTCCACAAAGAGGAGATGCAATCAATGCTTAAGAACTACTTAAGCATTTACATCTCTAGTGTCTCTATATGCCGAACATCAAATACTCCAAATACAACAGAGTTCGCTTCAAATCTTTGGAAAAGAAAGAGGCTGGTACAAAGATGTTCACGGAGTTTTTTGATAGCATAAGAAAAGAAGAATTAGGAAGAAAAATGAAAGGTCACCTTATACTTGACAGTACAAGCGACTTTCAAGAATCAATCGTCCTGACCTTTTGGGAAACAAGAGAAGACATGGACAAGTTTTACTCTACGCAGAACAAAGCTCTAGCCAACTTGGTAGAAAGAGCAAAGCCCTTATTTGAAAAAATGCCTGAAAGAACAGATTATGCTGTGTCAGAATTATCATTTGATCTATATTGATCCTTGTAAAGAATTGATAGCCAGAGTTCTTGTTTTTGATCTATACTTTCTTCTTCTTCTTCAGCAAAAGCAGCCATTCTTTGGCTGCTTGAATGTCATCTTGTGTTAGCTCGTGGCCACTGTCTTGCCATTGCAGATCGACAACAGCTCCAGCTTGTTTGAGCAAACCAGAAAGCCGCTCTGCTTCTTGTCTTGTAGCTATTGGATCCCTCAATCCCGATGACATGAATACGCGCTTGTCCGACAGGTCAGGAAGATTATCTGGAACAAGAGGAACCATTGCGCGGAAGAGTATTGCGCCTGACAATATTTGCGGCGTGAGTAAGAGCATGCTAGCTGCTATGTTTGCACCGTTGGAATAGCCTACTGCTATGACCTTGTGTGCATCAAATCCATAGACTCTTGAAGCCTTCTCAACAAAGCCGGCAAGCTCCTGGCTGCGAAACTTAAGATCCTCGATGTCAAAGATGCCTTCAGCAAGCCTGCGAAAGAAACGCGGTATTCTGCCTGCTTCCAGTATTTTGCCGCGGGGACTTATCAATCCAGCGTTGAGGTCAAGCTCGTGTCCCAGTGGCAGAAGATCATCCTCCTGTCCGCCAGTGCCATGCAATAGAAGCAGAGTTAATCCAGCTTTATCATTCTCACCTCCAGATGGAATAAAGCGGTGTGTAAATCCCAGTTGGTCTGATTTGTTAGAAGAAGATGATGATGTCGGCACACTCAATAAAGCCCTCCTATTGTGTCCCTCTATTGCCTTTCTAAGGACGTTTTTACTTGAGGCAACAGTTGCTCCAGTTTTCCACGCATAGGCTCAAGCCACTCGGGTAATTTTAATTGCTTTCCGAGATCTTCCGGTCTTTCATCTATAGCAAATCCAGGTGGATCCGTGGCAATTTCGAATAGTATTCCACCAGGCTCTCGAAAATATACAGAACGAAAGTAGGTGCGGTCAATTACAGGAGTCGGATTAAGCTTTGCTTCCTCAACAATTCTCTTACGCAAATCTATCTGATGGCTATCGTTGGCTGCGCGCCACGCTATATGGTGGACCGTGCCTATTCCTATATAGCCTCTAGATATTTCAGGTTGGCATACAACGTCGACAATTGAGCCTATTGATGAGGATAATGATGCGGAGGCGCCTTCTTGATTGCTTTTGTTTTTTTCCACTATTCCAAAGCGGAATCTGTCTTCCTTGTTATCTTTGGCTATAAATTTAAATCCCATAGTATCAGCCAGAAGTGTAGCAGTGCGCTCATATCCTTCTTCCGACAGGGTGGCCGAGTGGAATCCTCTGATGGCATGATCTTTACTAACGGGGCTTTCTTTCCATATGTTGCTGTCTGTATGCTGTTGTTGTTGTTGTCCTTGAGAATCATCAGGAGAAATAAGCTCAAGCATCAATCCATCGGGATCGTGGAACGAAACAAATTCATCGCTAAAGCGTTTTGATGGACCAACAAACGAGATGCCATTGCGCTTGAGTCTATCAGTCCAGTAGCCCATGGACCCACTTGGAATCAGAAAGGATATGGCTATAACCTGTCGTGTTCCGCTATGCCCTTTAGGTGCCTCGGCCCAAGGGAAGAATGTTAAAATGGTTCCAGGATGTCCAATGGAATCGCCGTAGTAAAGGTGGTATGTTGTTGGGTCATCAAAATTAACTGTTAGCTTAACCAACCTCAGCCCCATCAATCCTGAGTAAAAGTCAATATTCCGTTGCGGATTTCTAGCTATAGCAGTGATGTGATGAATGCCAAGAACTCCTTCTTCTGATTTTTGATTTCCTTCTACTACCACAATCTTCCGCCTTCTGTCCTTCTCATTATGCTAAGTGCCTTTCAATATTTAAAACGATTGTATCAATACTCCACAGGTTCTTCATTCAGACGGCCCATGGATCGATATAGTTGGCATAGACCCCCCTTACAAGGTAACATATTACTACTGCTATATGCAGCGGCCAGAGGTGAAACATTAAGAAAATGGCGCCTTGCAACCTTCATAACGACAAGTGTCTTTCTCAACTAAATCGAGTGTTCCTTGCCACGATAAAGAAGAAGAAACTTTAGA
This sequence comes from Nitrososphaera sp., assembly GCA_045809585.1. Classification (GTDB taxonomy): domain Archaea; phylum Thermoproteota; class Nitrososphaeria; order Nitrososphaerales; family Nitrososphaeraceae; genus Nitrososphaera. The sequence goes on from JBJMEE010000041.1 coordinate 16,807, forward strand.
GACCTCGGTCGCCTGACTGCGAGCCCCCCTAAGTTAAGACTGATCATCTAAGTGGCAAACAAGAAAGCAGGACAACCTGCCAAAGCGGTAGCGGCTATGAGGATGTGCGGTTTCGCTATTCAGCATTTCAAAAGAAAAAACAAGGATATTCTCAAACTATACATATTATGTGGATGAGCAAAAAATCTGGATGGGAGCAAAAAATGAGGGGAGAGGCTCCCGGTCTCTTCTTGCTATTGTTAGGCTGTAGTGGCTGCCTTTGTAGTCCTCAAA
>JBJMEE010000042.1:0-8118 GCA_045809585.1 Nitrososphaera sp.
CCTTCTGTACAGAAGGTAATGCTTTCATAAGATGCTGCTTGAAGGTGATAATCATCACTGTAGCAAATATTGACAAGTTTAGAAGAAATGTCCATTGCAGCTGCAGCAACAACAAGCCTAAAGCGGCTACGACTGAAATAACACCAAATACCATCAAAAAGATCAAAGTGGAATTTGGTTTCTCATTCCCTGCTTCTTTTTTGCTCAGGATTGTTATTGCTATTATGTATAGAAATAGTGACGCTGCAGCGGCTCCTACAACAGCATATGAATGATTACTGACATAAGCCAATACAAGGCTTGCTCCGAAGATTATATTTAGGAACCTCGTGGCACCCATTACAAATGGACCCAATAGGCCATGTTTTAGTCTGTAATCATAGGCAATTATTGCAAGAGTGAGTGCGAGACTCAATGCAAGGCTCGTAGGACCAAGTATCAAGGCGATAGTATTTGCAACTAATAGTGCGATCATAGCAATGGAAAGTGCATGCCGCTTCGAGATGTTTCCAGAAGGAAGCGGTCGGAAGGGACGCTCTCTTTTATCTATCTCAATGTCAAAATAATCATTTAGAACTATTCCTGCAACATATAACAAGCAAGATGAGACCACAAGCGCAGCGATATGCACACCGTCTGCTTCGGCTGCTGTAGTAGCTGCAAAGTATCCGGCCAATATATTAGAAGGAACCGTGAATACATTTGGGAGCCTGATTAGCAGAAGGTATTCTTTGAGGCGTTGGCCTACGTGATGCTGCAAAGGTAGCTATACGCCTCTTCTGCTGCCTGTACCGGATTATCTTGGTATGGATAGAGCTCGACAGTAACAAACCCTCGGTAACCAATGTCATCAATTGCATCAAACACTCGGCGAAAATCAATTGAGCCCTTCCCGGGGATCAGATGATTGTGAATCCTAGTGTCTGCAATGTCTGCTAAGTGAAAATGCTCAATGTAATCTGATAATTCATAGACGAGTTTAGCGGGATCTTCATTTACGCAATAAAAATGGCCGATGTCAAAGTTGAGCCTGATGTGCCTAGTATTAATAAGATGGGTCATGAACGTCTTGAACTGCGTTGAATTTTCAATGAGAAGTCCGGGTTCCGGCTCAATCAGCACTTTTATGTCCTCTTCCTCTGCAATTTTTGCTACTCTTGTTACACCATCAAGGAATATTTTTTCAAGCAGGCTTTTATCTTGGAACTGTTGCGATGAGGGGGAACCTTCTGGTGGTGGTGATGGTGATGGTGGTGATGGTGGCACTGGACCACCTGGTTCTGTAGACAGATGCTTTGCTCCCACTTTTTTTGCAAGCCTTATGCATTCAATCGTATGCTCTATGCGTATCTCTCTACTGTCCTCAATCCAGGAGGGATGATAGGTATCCCCGACTGCGTATAGAGTAAATGCATTGAGGTTTGAGATTTGCATATAAGACGACGTGAGAGTTTTCTTCAACGATCTAACCTGATCGTCTTTAAAAGTAGGCGCATATGCATGTGGGATATCGCATAGGATCTCAACACCTCTATAGCCTACCTTTGCAATCGCTCTTATCGAATCTTCAAGAGAATACCGCTTGAAGGCATTAGTGCTAAATGCCAGACTGATCATTACTACTACGGCTTCCAAGTAAATCGTGACGACTGCTTGAAGAATTCATAGGCATTGTAGAATGTTACCCGCTCTATTTCATTGATGCTAAAACCAGCCTTCCTCATCTCCCTTGCTACAAGCGGAACGCTGAGCGGGTCTGATGCGCCCCAGTCAGCCGCACTATGGATCATTATTCTTTCTGTACCGTATTTTTTGATGATGTTCATTGCACGCTCAGGCGACAGCTTTGATACAGGATACACGGAAAGTCCAGCCCACATACCAAACTCAAGTGTCTTTTCAATTGTTTCTTCGACATTGTGGTCTATCAAAATGTTGTGCCGATTGTAGCGCCTGCCTCGCTCGCTATTTAATATCAGTTCAATACGTCGCATGCCTTCCGGCTTATTTTTGTGAGGCAGGTGAACTGTCATGAGCATATTCTTTTCTGCTGCAATATCCATCTGCTTTACAAATACCTCTTCTTCGAGATCATTTATGAGATTGTAGCCAAGCTCTCCGACTGCTACTACCCTTTCCCTGTCCAAGTATTTCTTCATGGCCTCCATTGCATCTAATGCAAGTGGCCGTTCCATGGCCTCCTTCGGGTTTACCGAAATACATACAAAATGCTCTATTCCATAATCCCTTGCCCGCTCTGTTTCAAAAGTGATCATATGTTCCCAATAGTCCTCAAAAGTTCCGACCGATGTCCGGGGGCTGCCTAACCAGAATGACGGCTGGACTATTACCTCTATCCCTGCCTTGGACATTGCTTCATAGTCGTCGGTGGTCCGAGAGTACATATGAATGTGTGGTTCAAATAACCTTGTCATACCTATACTATGACAAGCTGCGTTGTAACTCTTTTTAGGTTGTAGAACAAATTTACAGTATCAATAGAATATGCTGGCTGCAGTTTTCCATTCACCAAACAACATTATTGTACAGCAAGTACCAATCACACGCAGGCAGGCCATGCTCAAGGTGAGTGCCTGCGCAGTCTGTGGATATGATGTCCGCGTCTTTAGAAATGGTCATCGAAAAGTGAGCCCGCCTGTAATCTTAGGGCACGAACTTTGTGGACACATACAAAGCGACGTTACCGTAGGAAATGGCATGACTATAAATGCAGGTTCAAGAGTTGCTGTTTGCCCCCTCATCCCTTGTCTTCACTGCCAATATTGCCATGCCGGTGATTACAATCTTTGCATGAACTTGAAGGAGATAGGTTCTACCTCAGATGGTGGCTTTGCACAATACGTCGCAATACCAGAGCAGATGATCAGAATAGGAGGTCTAGTGCCGGTGCCGGACAACCTAACTGACGAAGAAGCTGCCCTTTTGGAGCCTCTTGCCTGCTGCCTAAACAGCTTTTCTCGCATGCTGCCTGTTGCGAAGCAGAGCTCTGTGGTGATAATAGGAGACGGGCCCATGGGCCTCATTCACCTCCAGCTGTTCAAGAGATTATCGAGCTCGAGAGTAGCAATCGTCGGCAAAGTTCCGTCAAGGATGGAAAAATCAAGGGCAATGGGTGCAGATGCAGTCTTTGCTTATTCCTCTGAAACAGTTGCTGACGTTCTTGATTTTGCGGGAGCTTCCTCTGTTGCCGGCGCGGTAGTAGTAGTAGTAGCAACGAGCAACCCTGTTGCCTTTGACCTTGCGACAAAGGTCGCCGGCAAGAACTCCAAGATAAATATCTTTGCGGGCATGCCAAGCGGACAGACTTTTTTATTGGATGTCAACTGGCTGCACTATAACCAGATCTCGATCACTGGCAGCTTTAGCTCTACGCCGAAAATGCTAGAGGAGGCTACAAGAATTGCAGCAGATAAAGCAATTGACCTCTCCGCAATCATTACACACAAGTATTCCCTTTCAGAAATAGAAAAGGCGATATACGTCACTGAAAAGTATTATGGACTGAGGGCTGTGATAAACAAATTCTAGCGTGCTTGTTGCAGCCTGAAGTGAATAAATCAAACCTGGATTAAAAGGTCTCTCTGTAGCTTTCTTGTCATTGCCACATTCCACCCGTTGACTCATGCTGTAAGACCGCTTCCGGGCCTCTTCTTCTTCTTGCACCTCTTGATTTGTATCTAAGCTTGCTACCGCAGCAAAAGCAATGAGTCGCGCCTTCATTATGAAAATAAACAGCGCATCTGCTGCAATAGTTCATTCCCTTATTATACAGGCTACCGTTATGGCCTCGCACCCCAACTCGCTGACACAAGTTTCTGCAAACCAAAGCCCAAGCGCCTACCTGAATCCAACTAGGTATAAAAGCACATTATCCAGGTAAGAGGAAAAGCGTGTTTTTATTGGTTCGATATCACAGATACCATATTATCATTATCGTTACCGTAATTATTGTCGACTGAAGCCACATTGGTTAGGATAGAGGTTAATTAATTCCAGCCCACCTGTGGCTTAAGTAACCTGTCTTGCTTATACAGATAAAAAATATGCTATTGCTTTAGAAATGTCATGCCTATAGTAACCTTAGGCAACATATCGATGACTGCTTTCCATTGCTATTCTAATATGATTTGAGATATCGCTAGTGGCAATATCATTTACTATGCAGCATGTTGAGGGGGCATAAGGGATAGCCGACACCCTCCTCTCTGGTGACATGAGACACACTGCTTGTACAAATTCTGCATGAAAAATATCATATTCACCTGCATTAGAAAGTCCAAATTTCTGGAGGGGATCGATGACAAATTTTTACGGTGCTTCATTTTTGAAGGACTGTGCTAAGAGAACTAGAAGTACTAGAGTGGGCCGTAAGGGATTTGAACCCTCGGCCTTTCGATTATCAGTCGAACGCTCCTCCAAGCTGAGCTAACGGCCCGGTCATTTCAAAATTGCCAGCGTTATTTAATTGTGTATCACTACCAGTACACTTTTAACCCGAATAGTTAGCAATAATTTAGATCTAAAATAGGCAAGAAGAAGGTACTTTCTGAATCAGAACTGAAGGAAACGGTTATGCCTCAGGAGGGAGAGTTGTTGGGTCGGGTGATCAAGTTAGTCGGTGGCGACAACATCATCGTAAAATGTACCGATGGCAAGGTAAGAACATGCAGAATCCGTGGTAAGATAAAACGCAGAATGTGGATAAGGGACGCTGACTTAGTGTTGGTTGCACCGTGGGACTTTCAATCCGAGAGAGCGGACATCATATGGCGCTATATTTCCGCCCACGCAGAAAAGATGAAGGCTGATGGCTTGCTACAGGGTCTTGACTGATTTTAACTGTAATCCAAATATCCATATATAGAAGCGAGGACAACACACTGTAGTTGTCGTTTGGTAAGGATAGCAAAGAGGCTTGTCCGTTACAACATATTAGAAGAGGACTCTAGATATAGCAGTCGACGAATGCAGTATTCTTGTGAAAAGTGCGCCAAAAAGTTTGGCGCATGGAAGCACCTGCGACAGCATAAGGTCGAAAACCATTCTTATTGAACACTTAAATTATCAAGATCTTGGCTAGTTTAATGTGGGCCGGTAGTTTAGTCCGGTAGAATACCTGCCTTGCATGCCGATTACGGTAGAGGATACGTAGGGGGTCGTGGGTTCAAATCCCACCCGGTCCATTATGACATCGATCATGTTTACTAATCACTATTCTCGCAAACTCTGATTATAAGCTACGATATCACACCTCATTATTGGTGGAAAAAAGAGATACTCATCCGTAAATCTCAAATAATATATCAGTGCAGAAGCAAAATGCTTTAAATTAACACATAATGCGCATACTGATGGTACCTATACATACAGTGGCTATACATATATACTGTCAACATGGCATGTAAACTACATTCTGTCAACAATTCTAATGATCAAATCGGCAAGTCTTGAGCGGAGAGCGGTAGGTTCAAATATGGTCCTGAGTGGATGGTTTCTTCATGGAATACGTATATGCCGCTTTACTGCTACACAAATTAAAGCAGAATATCACGGAAGATAGCGTTAAGAATGTCGTGAAAGCTGCAGGCGTCACCCCGGATGATGTTAGAGTGAAGGCTTTAGTAGCTGCATTAAGCGAAGTACAAATTGATGAGGCTTTGAAGGCAGCACCGGTCGCTGTCGCAGCAGCAGCGGCTGCTCCTCCTGCTGCGGGAGGAGCAGGGGCGGCGGCAGCAGGAGGTGGAGGAGGAGAAGCTCCACCCAAAGAGGAAGAAAAGAAGGAAGAAGAAGCCCTCGAGGGTCTCTCTTCGCTCTTTGGTTAGATTTCTTTCAGGCCCCCTTTTTTCGTTTTATATTTTTCTTCATGGCAGTATGCTCATGCGATGGGCATGGAGGATATACTCATGATCCAAGAGTACTCTTTGAGAAATTTACCACCATTACTAATTTTTTTCTGTCGTGGACAAGGGAGTTTTGACGCTATAAATCATAAAAGTAGTAATACTTACCTTTGCTCTTCAAATTACCAAAACTGTGCCAAAGCATACGCAGCGTCTAAGAAAGTGCATTCATCACTTATTGAGTAATGGTATTGTGACCATAATCATACAAAAACTAACACACATCTCTGTCAATTTCTATTTTTGCTTTCACTAAGAAAATTATTGGGGACTATAGCCCTTTTCCTTTGCCTTATTTGCTACAGCCTCAGCTTGCACTTGGGCTCTTGGCAGTACAAAGCCTGCAGTCTCAGGTGTGAGATATCCCGCTTCTGCTGCAAGCGATCTTGCCTGCTGCTGCGCCTTGACTAAGAGGGGTTTGACCGTCTCCGCTGTCATGTAGCCGGCTTCTGTTGCCAGAGCAAGAGCCTGCTCAAATGACCGGACGAGATCCTCCTTGTATTCGTCAAGGTTGATCCTAAGATCCTGTTCCTTGAACGTCAGTCCTTCTGAGATTGCAAAGTTGACTGAAATGCCAGCTTCAATGGGCTTTACGTTAAGCTTGCTCAAAAGTGATGCAAGAGGAGTCGAAATTACATCCCCAGGCCTTACAACTAGAGTATCCTTGCTGACCCATATCGTTCCTTGATCTATCTTAGTCGGGACATTTGCAGTCTTGAACTCTGACAGAACGGGGCCAGGTGTAATGCCGGTGTTGCCCGATGGTACGACAATTTCCTTTGTGGCAATGTCGCCTCCCTTAGCAGGAAGGAAGACTTTATTTTGTGCAAATATCAAATTGAGCTTGAATGGATTGATATTTGTGGATATCAGGGCGCATTGGCCTTCTAGCTGCTTGCTTAGGTTCTCAAGGCCTGCAACGCCCTTGACCTTTTCAAATGCTCTAGTAGCAACCTTGTTTTTAATTATTTTAATTTTGATGTCATTTCGGAACTTTTTGCGAATCATCATCAACTGCGCAGCGCGTACCTTGGTCATTTTTGACATCGCAATCACAGTATGCTCTGTGGGAACCCTCTGAAGCTCTTCATACATAAGACGCTTCTTCCTAGGATAGTGCTTGCGGGTAGGCGGCGCCATCTTCTGCGACATGCTTATTCTTTGTTCTCCTTGGCGTTAAGTGCACTCAGTTTAGATGCCTTCCCCATCGTGAACTTAACCATGGCGTTTCTGATGTTTTTGTCACCCTGTGGCAACTTTTTCTCAATCGCTGCAATAATTGCGCTTGCATTCTCGGCAAGCTTTGCATCATCCATTTTCTCGTCTCCTATCTTGGCAGACACGTTGAGCTGGTTTTTTGACCTGACTCTGATCGACTTCTTGAAACGGGCAGCGATCGAATCCACCGGCGCCCCATATGGAAGCGGGGTCGGCATCTTTCCTTTTGGGCCCAAAAACTGTCCAAGTGATCGACCGATCGTGGCCATCTGAGCAGTATCTGCTAGGAAAAAGTCATGTGCCCTTACGATCTTGCGTGCCTCGCGTCTGTTGGTACCAAGCCTATCAAGCTCGCTGGGATCCATTATTGCATCTACGCCTGCGTTGCGAGCTCTGCTTCCCATGTCTCCTGTCGCAATTACGCATACACTAGGCTTCTTACTTGAATTATGAGGAATAGCAACCACCTCATTGAAGCTGAATCCTTTCTTTATATCAATATCCTTGAGAATAAGGGTCAATTCTGCAGATTGGGTAAAGTTGCGACTTGTAGCTAATTCTCGCGCCTTTTTCACCAATTCTAACACTTGGTTATGGTTTACCATTTATCTTTAAACACGCTCAAAGCGTATAAAGCCACTTTTAATCTTTAGGATTTCTTCACCATCAGAAGCCACGGGAGTCATAGTCTAAGACGGACAGACTATCTCTTTCACGAGAAATTACTTTCTCACAACAAAAATAGAGGTTCTATGTGTGAACAGCAACTAGACTGAGGAAATGCAATCCTGTCGGGTTTGCAATAAGAGGCAGGAGTGTGGGAGAGGGAGGAATTATGTGGAAAAACTGCGGCGATTAATTTCTCAAAGAACTAAATCTTCTATTTACCAGTGATGCTTTTCGTCGAGAATTAAGCCGATCTGCTCGCGCTCTGGGTACCTCTCTTACTTTCTAGTTGTACGCTAGGTAAGTATTCCGT
>JBJMEE010000043.1:0-9090 GCA_045809585.1 Nitrososphaera sp.
AAATATCTTGAACACGCTGCTCCCACCTATCCTCAGCACCTGCTGTGCAAAGCCTAACGCAATTGTGGAAAGGGAAATCTGCCTCGCATGATCTATGTCCCATACACCGCTCACATTTGGAGCCATATCTGAGAGTACAACATCAGCTTTGCAGCCCAACATCTCAGCTATTTTGCTTAGCACGTTTGGGTCCTCTATGCTGCCCTGTAGAATTGTCGCACCATCAACTGGTGTAACTGGCTTGAGGTCTACTCCGATTACCTTTCCTGATGACCCTACTTCCTTCACGGTCACCTGCAGCCACCCTCCGGGTGCACATCCAAGGTCGACCACCTTATCACCTTTTTTTATAATGTTGTAAGAGCGGTTCATCTGCAACAGCTTGTAAGCTGACCTTGCCCTATATCCCTGATCCTTTGCCAGTCGGCGGTATTGGTCACGTCGAGCGTCAGCGAGCCTCATTTTTTGGAAAGCTTTGCAGACTTCAGGTTTGAATCGTCAAAAGATTTGAGGAGCCACTCCTCAATCAAATTACAGCTAGTCGGACTGTAAGAACCTTCAAGAGAGCACATGTGCTCAAAAGGACACGTCAAACAGGGAGCCTGTTCGATGCAGGTAGTGTCAACAGGCAGCTTTACTGCAAAAAGTCTGTATGTCCACCGGCCGTTTTCTAGCATCTTTTCACGGCGAATCAGTGACCGTTTTTCAAGCCGGATCGCAACTCGAGAGCCGTCCCGGCTTGTCAGGTCAAGGTCCTTCCACAGCTCTGATTGCAATATGCCGTCTTTGCCATTGCTAATTATAGTGCGAAAAACTTTGCCAGTGAGATCTTCAATCTGAGCTTCGTTTAATTTCAATCAACACAACCCCGGAGTAATTCCATAATAGTTATGTCGAACTCATAAATAATCCTTTTTGAGATCAAATTCATTGAAAGATAAAGGAAAAAGCAATGGCTGAAAAATCGTTATAGAAAGGTTAATCCACTGCTGACTCAATAGGTACAACAAACTTATTTCGCTTTGTTCTTTGCGCCAAATATCCTATCGAAGTATTCTGTCGACTCCGACACCATTTCTTCAGCCTCACCTTCCTTGATCTGTGCAAGCCTCTTTGCAAACTTTTTCTTGGTTTCAAGCTGCATTTGGCGTGCGATCTGGATTCTTTGCGCCTGAGGCGATCCTGCGCCATGCATTGACTCTGTCAGGTAGCCTACTGCATTTCGTCCAAGAGTCATATTTTCAATGAGCCTGAGTACTCTCATTCTGTTCTCTGTCGATACGCCTTTCCGGCCCTTCAGATACTTTTCAAGCAGGGGCCCTGTCTCAGGATTGCGGAACTCCTTCTCAGACGGCATCGTCACTACAAGCCCACCTGCAATATCTTGGGCAAGTCTGCCTATTTCATATGGGAACCGAGTGACGTTGTGCTTACAGACATTTGCCAGCATGTCGTCATTCTGCCAGTTGCCTGCGGATGTCTTGTGCGCTTGGTAAGATGATGCAATACCTGCAGCAAATATCGTCTCATTGAGGTGCGTCATTTCAACCAGTTTGTCTTTGATGTGTGAGGCGTTTGCTACACCGTTATAGTCCGCAATGGCTGCAGAGGCTCCAATCAAGATATCGCCAAGACCTGTCTTGCACACATAGCTTCGGCGATGATAGCAAGTAAAGCGCTCAACCAACATGGAGGCAAATTCATACTCGCCATTCATGAATATCAGGTGGTTTGGAATGAAAACATCCTTGAAGATTATCATGGCTTCTTGGCCGGAATACATTGCGTTGCCGGCGTCAATGTTGCCTCCCTCCATACTCCTTGTATCACAGGACTGCCTACCATAGATGTATGTGATGCCGGGAGCATCGACTGGGATTGCGCCAATGAGTGCATAGTCTTTATCTTCAGACTTCAATCTCATTGTCGGCATGGCGATTATCCAGTGGGAGTTGATGCAGCCAGTCTGATGGGCTTTTGCACCTGTAATGTATACTCCTTTGCTGTCGCGCTTTGTCACGTGCACAAACATATCAGGGTCTTCCTGTTGCGAAGGCGACAGGCCACGGTCACCCTTGACGTCTGTCATGGCACCACCGATCATCAAGTTTTCCCGTTGCAACATCTTGACAAATTCGATTAGGCGCTTATGATAATCAGTCCCGTGCTTCTGGTCGATTTCATATGTGGTCGAATATAATGAGTTAAGTGCATCCATGCCTACGCAACGCTGGAAGCAGGTGCCAGTGAGCTGTCCAAGCTTTCTCTGCATCCTATTCTGATCAACTAGGTCCTGCGCGCTTTCTACAATGTGCAAGAACCTGTTGACTTGCAATCCCGTCAGCGAAGAATGGGGTGCAGCAAGTTGCGGATCTTTCGCTGCAAGGTCATAGGTCTCTGCCACTGCATTTATTGATGGCCGGATCATAGGATGATCAACTGGCTCTTTTACGAGCTCTCCAAAAAGATATATCTTTAAATCTCTACCTCTGAGGCTTTCAATATATTCTGCCCCGTTCTTAATCGGCATATAAGAATACATACACTTGAATGTTTATTATACTTTCTCAAGTGTAATATAGTAAAGAAATAGTATCATTTCTTGTAATTTTTACACAATCGATAAGACTTGCTACTTTCTGCCTGAAGCTTTACTCCATCGATCAGTTAGTCCTCAGCAACCCATCGTATTTTTTAGTGGGAGCAAGAAATCCTTTATCCGTACCATTTCAACATCCTTCTTACAATCCTACTTGGACTGCCCTGCAGCTGAGATTGACGCCATCGAATCAGCACATTATCTATATCTTCGATCTCTTCTCAAGATATGCATTGCTCAATCAAGATTTAATATACATTATACAACACATAAGATCATTGGATATAGGTCTGGTTGGTCTTGTCAAAGTTCCTGACAACTTGAAAATCCCTACTGAATTGTGACTGCACCATTGACCTTAACTCAGGATATATAGCGGATGGGCCCTCCTTTGCCATCTTGGTTGCAGTATGATCATTACCCAACATCCACTTGCACAGCTCAAAAGTCATCTGGCGCACCGCGTTTTCATCTACGATTCCAAGGCTATGGAGGTATTCATGGGCGAGCACCATGAATATGTAAGAATTGTACTCTTCGGTTGATTTGACTATCTTTTTCAACAGGGTCAAGAGATAGGTATTGACCACTATTGCGTTTGAGCCCAGCATATGATAGGCACCAAGGCTGCTTGGCATCATTTGCAATATCAGGCTCAGTCCTGCTCGGTGCAGCTTGAACTTTTGCAAGACTACTGCCTTCACTAATTCAAAGGTCTCATCAAAGTCCTTCAGGCTTGCAATCTTTTCTACAAATTGCCTCTGCTGTTCTGTAGGCATTATTATTTAATGTGCACTAGAGCTGTATAAAGTATGGTAGTAGTAACTTCGCAATCTTTTTACAACCAGAATATGGCTTTACTGACATGGGAGCAAAAGCCAAGCAGGTCAACCTACGCGACATAATAGCCAACTACCCTGATTTTCCCAAGCAAGGGATACTATTTCGCGACATAAATCCTGTTTTCAAAAGGAATGATGCCTTGAACTATATCGCCGATGAGTTTTACCGTATTTATAGCAAGGCAAGAGTAGATATGGTAGCCGGCATTGAATCGAGGGGCTTTATTGTAGCTACGGCACTTGCCCTCAGATTCTGCAGAGGCATTGTGATGGTTCGCAAGGCGGGTAAGCTGCCGGGTAGAACCCTCAAGAAATCCTACGATATTGAATATGGCAGCGCGGTAATGGAGCTTCAGCAAGATGCGATAGACAAAGGCAACAGCATACTTATTGCTGACGATCTGATAGCAACAGGCGGTACTGCAGTAGCCGCTGCTCAGATGATCAAAGAGTTGGGGGGCAGGGTGGCTGGGTTTGCGTTCATAATTGAACTTTCAGACTTGAAGGGTGCCGATAGATTGCGCAAGATGGGTTATAATGTTGAGTCATTGGTGAGTTTTCATGGAGAATAGGGCAGATATCGGCATAATCGGAGGTACTGGCATCTATGATCCAGAACTTTTTAGTGCAAAGCGCGAGATCAAGGTGCATACACCTTATGGCGAGGCTTCCGATCTTGTGACAGTAGGAGAATATTCAGGAGTCAAAGCAGCATTTGTACCGCGCCATGGACGAGGCCACAGAATACCCCCCCACAGGATAAACAACAGAGCAAACATATGGGCTTTACAGCAGCTTGGAGTCAAACGCATTATTGCTCCATCTGCTGTTGGAAGCCTCAAAGAAGATTTCAAGCCTGGCGACATTTCAATTCCTGATCAATTTATTGACTTTACAAAAAACCGTCACTACACATTCTACGATGGGGGGCAAGTATGCCATGTTTCTTTAGCTGATCCATTTTGCCCAGAGCTACGCTACATTGCGATTGATAAAATAAAGAAACTAAAGTATTCATTGCACAGCGAGGGGACATACATCTGCATTGAAGGGCCCCGCTTTTCCACCAGAGCAGAATCAAGATTCTTCCGAGACATAATGAAGGCAGATATTATTGGCATGACGCTTGTACCAGAGGTCAACCTCGCAAGAGAAGCCGAAATCTGCTACTTATCTATAGCCACTATCACCGACTATGATGTTTGGGCAAATCACCCAGTGACCTCTGCCGAGATAATCGAGATGCTTGCCAAGAATGTAGAAAAGACAAAGAAATTGATTGCAGAGTTAGTGGCTACAATTCCTGCGGCAAGAAACAAGTGTACCTGTGGTAAGACACTTGAAGGCGCTCTAGTCTGACGGCGGCTGCTTCGATCCTTCCGGCAAAATAATGTCACCTTCAATCAACTTACGCTGAATTGTTATTTGTAGTTGCTCCGGGTCAACCCCCATTTTCGCTATTTTGTCTAAACTGGTCTTGGATATCTTGATGCTTGCGTTGTGACCTCCAATGCGACCAAATGCTATTGCAGTAAACCTGAATTCCTGACCCTTGATGACAAAGTATCCAGACAGCTTACTTGCTATTTCGCTGCCGCTAGCACTTTTTACAAACACTGTAACTGGAATGTCGTCATCATCATCGCGTATCATTTATTTGGCACATCCGTCGCTTCCATATTACGGTTGACGTTCTCTTCGACCAAAAAGCTCCACCACTCAGGGTCAACGATTTTAAAGTCCTTGACATTCACTTCGACTGCATTGTCATCTGCATCTGTAAATGTCATCTTGCCTTCCTTTATTATCTTGATAAGCCGCCAGCGCTGGTGACCTTTGAAGTTTCTGCTAATCGCCACAGCCCACTTTTTGTCTTTGTCAATCCTGGGCATGCCAAGGTAATCGACGATTTCTAAAATCCCTAAACGCTTTTCTTCACAAAACATTTCCTTTGTCAGAAGGCTTCGCCAGATATCTACTGAACCCACAGTCCTGCCATTTTCATTGATGTTTATTACACCAAAGTACACTACCTTGTCGCCGCCAGTTGGGTCGGAAGTCGTCATTATGATAATAATCCTTGTGCAAGTTGCCACCTATTTAGTTCTTGCATCCTCATACGGCTTTTCAAGTACGATGCCAATATTGTCGATCTTAACATCCCTTTTGAAGGGGATATGTTCTTCCTCGCAGCGCCTTCTGTAGCGATTAGTTATTGCAAACCTGGGGTGGAGTGACTCAAATTCCGTTTTTGTTATTTCGATGACCATGCCTCTGTTGACCAGTGATTTTGCTGCAGAGAGCGCGCGCTGCTCATCGCTCCAGCCAAGCGCTCCTGAAATCTTGGAGGCGTCCATTTTGCCTTTTTTCACAATTGCGATGTAAACCTTGGCCTCATCTTCGCTTATCTTGAGTTCTGAAATGATGACTTGCTCCATGTTTGATGGATTGACTGTCATGTTACTTCTCTTTCAAATTCAAGCGATTTGAGCATATGTTTTCAGAGTGCTGGACTTAGGTTGCCCGATCACTACAGAATTACTTCCGTTCAACGGATGGCTTTTCCGCTTGAGCTGGATTTCTTGCTGCAGGGTTAGGACATCCCCTCTCTCCAAGACATCAAATCCTTCCATTTGCCATTTTGCCAAGTCTCGTGAGCCAGGATTTCTTGTCAAATGAATAACTGACAAGCGCTACATACAGAAATATAATGTGTCCGTTACTCAGCAAATCTTCCTATGTATGCTTTGCCTGTAATATGGTGGCGTTTCCATAAACCTCTGCAAACTGAACATTGTACACTTATAATGACCATGTCAGGACTAATGAAGTACTGATTCAAAAGATGAGGTAAGCAAACTCGTGTAGCCGGGTTAAGATGCCCATGCTTTGCCGCCTGCTTCTTGACATCTCATAATCCTTTACTTCTGGCTTTTTTGTATTATCTTCTGGAACAGGGTCCAAATCGTATAGCATTGTTCCAGACCTTTAAGAATATTTACCTATCATAAGCTATAGTTGTGCATAAAACAAGAGATTAGAATTGCACCAAATGGCAATATTTTGCGTAGCGGTCCTCTACATCATCCTTTGTTATCGACAGGAGGCGCTTGATCCCAAAGTCTTCTACTGCAAATGAGCCCAATACATTGCCGTAAATCACTGCCTCCTTCATTGTGGCAAAATCCATCACGCCCTTACGAGCGATGTGACCTAGAAAGCCACCTGCAAAGGAGTCACCGGCTCCAGTTGGGTCGACTATTTCATCAAGAAAAAATGCTGCCGCCGGAAACACCAGACCCTCCTTAGTAAAGAGGATAGCACCGTTCTCGCCCTTTTTGATTATTGCAAATTTCGATCCCCATGACATTATCTTTTTGGCGCATTTTGCAAGGTTAGCCTCCTTGCACAAGAGTCTTGCCTCATTGTCATTTATCACTACTCCGTCTGTCATCTCTATCATCTTGACCACATCGTCACGGCTCCCATTTATCCAGAATTCTATGGTGTCGCAGACTACAAGCCGGGGTTTCTGAAAATGACGCAGGATCTTGATGTTCTGCTTTGGGTCATTGTTTGCAAGATACACGTAATCAGACTTGATATATTCTTCAGGGATGATAGGATCAAAGCCAGCTATGACTCCAAGCTCAGTCTTATTAGTAGTCCTGCTTGACAGATCATAATCAAATGAAGAATCATAATGGAAGGTCTTGCTCCCTTGTATGATGATTATTCCCTTTGTGTCTATGCCCTTTGAGCTGAGTGCCCTTATATGTTCAGCTGGCATGTCTGACCCTATAGCTGCCACTATCGAAGTGGGTGCGAACATGCTTGATGAAATAGAGGCAAAAGTGGCAGCACCGCCTAGTATTCTGGTCTCTGTCCGAAAAGGAGTACGGGTAGTGTCTAGTGCCACTGTGCCAAAGACCGTCAGCAATGCCTATTTGGTAGCCAACATAGTTTCATTATTAAATGCTTGCAGGCACCATTAAATAGCAAGCAAAGGGATCATACATTTGTTTGCGGCTAGTCGTTGCGATCACTGGAGCCTCGGGTGTCATTTATGGTATAAGGACACTGGAGGTTCTCAAGAGACTGAAAATCGACACACACCTTATTATGACTGAATGGGGTGCCAAGAACATAAAAATAGAGACCGACAATACGGCAGACTATGTCAAGTCGCTTGCAACAAGATATTATGAAGACGACAATATGGCCGCACCTGTTTCTAGTGGCTCGTTCAAAGTTGACGGAATGATCGTCATTCCCTGTAGCACTAAAACACTGGCTAGCATTGCAAACGCCCTTGATGACAGCTTGGTCTCAAGAGCAGCAGGCGTTTGCATAAAGGAACAGCGCAAACTTGTTCTGGTGCCAAGGGAGACCCCGCTGTCAAAGATACACCTAAAAAATATGACCAAACTTGCAAGCGCCAACGCAGTAATTTTACCTGCCATGCCAGGATTTTACCACAGGCCAAAGACAATGGATGATCTGATAAACCATCTAGTAGGCAAGGTGCTTGATCAATTCAATATCGATCACAATCTTTTCAAACGATGGAGTGAAAGACAGCAGAGAAAATAAAGAAAAAGGAAAATAATGGTTAAAATCTTGTGCCACTACTTAATTTAGGGATTGTCTGACGCATATAGATCAACAAACCTACATGGATGTATCAATACAATAAAAAATGCAAACTGACAGGGGCGGATTCAATAACTCCACTGTGCTCATACTAAGAGTCAGAAGGTCGAATTTCTTCGGGATTTTCTTCCCACAGGCGCATCCTGTCTAACTTATCTTGTCTCTTTGCCCCCTGCAACATATTGTAGACGGTTTTGTGCATACTACCTTTAGCCAGCATGGCAATAGCTTCACTTGTAAGCTTGATCTCTCTAAAGTTACCGATTAGACACACAGTATGGCCATAAACAGATACATAGGAACCACTCAGTTCTTCAATCATTCTACGCGCCTTACCTCCTTCACCAATTATCCTGCCCTTAAGCCGCCCCAGCGCATTTGGAGACTTGCCAGTATAGTCATGTAAATCGATCTGCTGGAATATCAGCTCCTCGTCTTCAAATAGAAGATAAGCTCTCTGGGGCGAGAATCCTCTGGAAATGGCGGTTATCACCTCAACTGCCCGAAAAGCTTCTAGACGATCAGCAGAACTGTTGCTCATGATCATAGTGTCGCCAGTCTCACTATCGATCTCAATTTTGACGCCGCATCTTTCTTCGATTTGTTGCTTTACTTTTCCCCCTTTACCAATAAGAACACCTATTCTCTCCTTTGGGATCTTGATCGTATGTTGGAAGCTCATTATTTTGTGTCGCCTCTGATCCGTCCTACAACTTGAGCAATATCGAGTATTTCAATCCCTCGTCTTTCAAAGAACCTGTTGATATTCACAGCATCGCGCAATAAAAATTGTTGGGAACTTGGATGTCGGATATCGATAGCTGATCCAAAGTCAAATAACATTATGCCACCGGCGGTCTTGAAAATGTTGTACTCTGAGAGGTCAGCATGCACCAATTTGGCTCTTTGATAGAGCATTGTCATCTGCTCAATCACCTGATGATAGTCATTGAATGTGATTTCTTCTGCATCGACTAGTATAGGCATAGGATTACC
>JBJMEE010000044.1:0-7920 GCA_045809585.1 Nitrososphaera sp.
ATCCTGTGACCTGCCACCTTTATAACATCATCGGCGCGCCCTTGCATATACCATAGACCGTCGGAATCGACAAGCACAAGGTCACCATGATGCCATGCATCCTTATATTTTGACCAGTAAGTATCGAGGAATCTGCTGGGACTGTTGAAAAGCCCGCGTGTCATGGAGGGCCATGGCTTTTTAATTACAAGATATCCTTGACTTACTCTTTTGCCAGCGTCATCAAACACATCAGCATCAAAGCCAGGGACGGGACATCCAACTGTACAGGGCTTAAGTGGCATAACCGGTAGTGCACTGAGTATTGCACCCCCGATCTCTGTTCCCCCAGATAAATTGATCAAGGGACAGCGCTTTTTTCCCACATTTTCAAAGTACCAAGTCCAGGCTTCGGAGTTTAGTGGCTCCCCAGTTGCCGCCAAAATTCTAAGTGACTGAAAATCATATCTGCTAGCCGACACGTTGTTTTTCATAAAGAGCCTAATTGCAGTAGGGGCCGCTCCAAAGATGCTGACCTTGTGGTCTTCAATCAGCCTGCACCATGTGTCATCTGCAGGGTAGTCTAGTGCATCGTCATATACAAGGGCAGTCCCACCTATTATCGGGCTCCCATATACGACCCACACCTGCCCTGTTATCCAGCCCATGTCTGCATACCAGAATAAAATATCTTCAGGATTCATATCGATAAGATATGCCGCCTGCTGGGCTGCAACGATGGTAAAGCCGCCGTGCACCTGCAGCGTGCCCTTCGGATCACCTGTCGTACCAGAAGTATACAAGATAAACAGTGGGTCTTCTGAATTCATCACCTCCGTCTTGGCCCTGCTCGCGTTTTTGACAAAGTCGTCATAGTTGCCACCGACCGTCACTATTCTGGAAACATTCGTGCATTGCACTGCCTTTTGCCACTGACTTGCAAGATCGATCTCCTTGCCCCGCCGCCTGGCTGCGCCCGTGGTGATAAGCAACTTTGCCCTGGAATCGACAAGCCGGGAGTGTAGTGCATGCGCGCTAAACCCTGAAAAGATTGTGGTGTGGATAGCCCCAATCTTGGAGCAGGCAAAGATGGCATAAAAAGCCTCTGGGATCATAGGGAGGTAAATGGCAATGACATCCCCTCTTTTGACGCCGGCTGTTGTCAGTGCACCTGCTAGTCTGCTCACCTGCTCGTCAAGCTCGCGGTAAGTGATCCTCCTTGAACTTATCTCATTTGCAAAAATGTAGGCAACTTTATCCGGCTGCTTTTTGACGTGCCTGTCAATCGCATTGACAACAATATTGCATTTGCCGTTAAAGAACCATTTTGTCCAAGCGACACCTGCGAATGAGCCGTAAGTCTTGTCGTATTTTTGAAACCACTCTATGCCAAGGTCTTCGTTGACTGCATTCCAATACCACTCGATATCGCTGTTTGCCTTCTTGACCAGCTGACACCAGTTGGATATGCCATGCTTTTTCATGAACCTACCGATGTTACTACTAGCTATCTGGCCGGCCGAAGGTACAAATATGAACCGCTCAGTCAATAAGCTGGCTTTTGACGAAACCTTTAATATTTGCAACTAAACGTCGGCATGGACACGTATGTCAAGTCTGTGGCATGTAGCACAAGAAAAATTAAATTCTGATGTGCAGGATATAAGACGGTGTTGTCTTGGTCATAGAGGAGATTCTATATGATTTCAGGGAGTTTCCGAGCTATGCCGACGATTTTGTCAGGAACCTTCTCAATCTCATGATAATCTCCAAAATGAATGCAACTATCAAGAATCTGACATCCAAAAACTACTTTATGCAGCTTATATCACAAATAGATGGTTGCGAAGCCTATGTTGTAAAGTATGGCCAACCGCTGCTGTATGCGAGGTACCGTGGAATGGAATTTACTGACCAAAAGGTAACGACGCAGTTTGTTAGGTCAGAAGATCATATAATCGGCATTACTATGGAATCGCTGTTTGGCGAGTTTGTCAAGAGATTTGATAGCTTGACATCGATGACAAAGAGCAAAGTCAAATGGGGCCTTGCAAATGAAAAAGAAGATAAACCCGATCCGCTCTTTGCGCTGCTTGATTCCTTTGTAGGGGCAGTTGTCAGGCTATCGTCGCTTGATCCTTCAAATCCTGACAGCCTTGTCGGCAAGCGTTTTGGCATAAGAAATGTAAGCATCTTAAGAAAGTCGCTTCACCTTGAATTTTTAATAAACAGCAATCTCAATATCATAGAGCTTAGTCCAGACAAAAAGCGCAAGGACGATGCGATAAAACTGCTCTTCGGCAGACCAGAGGTTGCCAATGCAATAGTGAGCCTGATGAAACAGTAGCAGCACTGATGTTTACCAAGATAATTCTCTTGTTCATTGTGTCTGTCTGTCTCTGTCTTTGTCGAGATTGATGATTTCCGCATCTCGCCGAAGAGGTGAGGGGCACAGGTTAATGTCACATAACTCTCTCTTGCTGCTACTGACACGACACAATGAAAAAGATTATCATACTACTTGTTCTCCTGCACTTTTTTTCCTTTTTCAGTCGGCACTATTTTCAGATTGGCGTCAGCAAACACCCTTTTGAATTGTTCACCTGTGAATATCCTGTCTAGGAAAATTGCCAATGCAGCAATTTCAGAGTGTGGTTGGTTGCCAATCGCGACATTGTAATCGGCAAGCTCGTACGCTTCCTGGGGGACTTTCTCTGCACCAATTATTACTAGTACCTTGCTCTCTTTGCACAGCCTCCCAGCAATATCGTCGATATTGATGCCATACATTGTAAGGTGAGCCACTTTGCCCCCTTCCTTTTTCCAGGCTTTTGTGAGTTTTTTCCAATCCTGTATAATCTCGACCTTGAACCTGCCGCCCCACCTCTCAGATACACTCGCGACTGTGTCCTTAATAGATTCATCTAGGATGCCTGTCATGTATATCATTTCTGCACCAAATGCCCGTGCCACTAGCGCGGCATGCGTAGTCACCCTGTCGTCACGCACAAGCCTGTGGCCAATTCTGAGTACTGATATGTTCATCCGCTTCTCTTCCTCAATTAAGTGCTAATCTCTTATTTGTCTCTGACTTTTTTAGTTTCAAACAGTATCGATGTTATCAGATTTTTCAATTGATCAATGTTATAGCCTGTCTTTGAAGATACTGCAAGCAAGCGTTTGCTGTCCGAGATGCCAAGTTGATCGGCCTTCTGATATGCGTCTTCGACAGTGGTCAAGTCAGCCTTGTTAAGAACATAAATTATCTTAGTGTCTGGCACCTCAAACTCGTTTATTACGTCGCGAGAGCTTTCAAATTTTCTTTTTATTTCATCAGTCGGCTCACTTATGTCAAGCACCAAAAGTGCAAGGCTTGCATAGGTCAGCTCATCGAGGGTTGATTTGAACGCATCGATCATATACGGTGGCAGCTTGCTGATAAAGCCGATAGTGTCATTTAACAGCACTTTGCCGCCCTCCAGGTCTATTGCCCGAGTAAATGTAGAAAGAGTAGTAAAGATACCTTGTCCAGTGACTTTGGTCTCGCCTGTCATTTTGTTGAACAGCGTGGTTTTGCCCGCAGAAGTATAGCCTGCAAGTGATACTGTCGGCAAGCCGACCTTTGCCCGCTGATTCCTGTGCAACTGCCGCCTCGTTTCCTCTCTTTTAAGTTTCTTCTTTAGCATCGCGGCTCGCCTCCTTATATCAAGGAAATAGATGTCGGCCTCATATTTGCCAAGGCCGTAGAACCCCGGTTGCTCTCCTACCCTTGCAAGTCTAACCTTTTCACGGGCCCTTGCCATATCATAGCGCAATTGAGCAAGCTTAATCTGTATGTGCGATTCAGCAGTACTTGCTCGCCGCTCAAAAATCTCCAAGATCAATCGCTCCCTGTCAATTATCTCCACTTTACATAGGCTTGCCAGATTGTATGTTTGATTTGGCTTAATCGTTTCGTCGAATATGATGACATCCGGCTTGATCTCTTTGACAATCTCTTTTACTTCTTCTGCTTTCCCACGACCAATCCCAAATCTTGATTTCGTTATCTGATGTTGGGTCACCGCCTTGATGATAGAATATCCCGCAGCATCGGCAAGTGATATTGCTTCATTTATTGCCTGCTCAACAGGATATGTTATGAGAACAGCCTTTCTGTAATTTGCCATTTATTCCTCATCGCTATTGGCACTGATATACAGCTTAATCGCCAGGTAGCGTTCCAGCTTTTTTGCTAGCATCTCATCGGGTTTAAGAGAACCTGTCTCAAACTTTTTCAGAAGCTGTGCCTTCTCGTTCATCTTCATACCAAGCTGTTCGTGTGTCAGACCCATCTTCATTCTGGCTTCTCTTATCAGCCTTGCAAAGTTAGGTGTAAGGATAGTTTCATCTGCTAGCCCAATCTTTTTCTGTGGTTTTGCTGCAAGTGGCTTTTTCTTCTTGGCTGCAATCTGCGGCACTACATACGGCTTTCCTCGCTTTGAGCATGCAGCGCAAACATTGAATACCGTACCGTCCACTACCACCATCTTTTTCTCAAAAGTTTGCCGCCCGCAAAGCTCGCAATACGACATTTGAACTCAATGTGTGGGAGGCGGATTTAGCCTTTTCTCAGAGTCTGATGAACTGTCATATTGATCACTATTTCAGCAATGTCACTTGCATATTCTGCAACCCTGCGGATGTTCTCCGTTATCAGCTTGATCCTATATAGTTCGTTGACATCACGAGGCTTAGACACTGCGCGCAGTATCGTCTTTTCCATCTCGTCTATCCTGCGCGCCTTTTCTATCGCTCTATCAGCAGCTTCATAGTCACGCTTAAACATTGACAGACATGAGTCGTCGAGCACCTCAAGGGCAAAACAGCTCATGTTGGATATTTTCTCCACAATGTCCTTGTTGAGCGGCTGGCGTATCTCTATGACATCCTTAGCTATTTTTACTGCATGGTCTGCCACTCTCTCAACTGACTTAGCTATCAGCCTGTATCCAAGGCAGTTGCGCGGCTCCTCTAAGCCTATCTCTTTCAACAAATATTCGTTCTTGATCGCTATCTTCAATTGCCGCACAATGTAAAAGCTGAACCTGTCGACCTCGTCGTCGGACTTGACTACCTCTTGTGCAAGCTCGACATTATTTTCTCTCAGAGAGAGAAGAGTGTCGCGATACATCGACTTGGCGATAAGCAACATTCGCTTGAATGCTGTATCGACGGACAAGTCAAGTAGATTGATAAGTACTTGCAACGTAATGCCTGTGGCTGAGTCTGCAATGATCTCCGTGCCCATAAGGACACGCCGGATGATGTTCTTGATAACTTCTCTCTGCTCCACAAGCAGCCTGTCTTCCTTAGGGACAACGTTGATTACGTTAAAGCCAACGAAATAGAGGGCAATCAGCTTGCGCGCAATAAAATACGGGTTATGATCCTTGCCGACTTCAATTGTCGCTTCCTTTTGCTCCTTGATGGGTCTCTTTGATGCAGGTGCTATTTGGAGTGTTGAGTTGCCCTGTCTTAATATTACAACATGGTCTCCCTGCCTCAAGCCTAAGTCCTGAATCCACTTTTTTGGTAAAGACACAATGTACGAAGAGCCGCCGGTATATTGCAATTTTCTAGTTTCTTCGCTTTGGGAGAAGCCTTTGCTATTGCCATCCTCTTCGCCATGTATTTTTTCCATTGAGCTAGAATTCTTAATGATCTATATATTCTTATTCTGTATCTATATAGATGTAGGACTGCAAAGGCAATTATATTTATTTAGTATATTGAGAGCAGTATCGGAAGTTCGGAAGTTGAATCCACTGCCTATCGATGCAAAGGAAAAAGTACATAGACACGTCGATGCCGTATTTGGAGCAGGGGTCTCAGATGCTCTGCCGGCTGATATTCAATTCGACTTCTCGAGGCGGACTGGCAGAATAAAGAACTTTAGCATAGGTGGCAGGCTGGCCGTAACATTGCGAACCGATGGTGGGCTCGCACTTACCATTAACGGTGCTAAGTATCTACTTGAGAATAGCAAGTCGTTCTTGGAGAACTGTGTTAAGCCTCTGCCTGAGGCCGTGCCTTATGTAAGCGAAGGTCGGTCGCTTTTCTGCAAACACGTTGAATGGTGCGGTTCTAATATCAAAGTTGGATCAGATGTTGCAGTCATTGATGGCAGTAGTGGTGCTAGTGGTGGTGATGATGATGATGATGGCAGTGGTACTAGTAGTAGAAAAGTAGTAGCCGTTGGTACTGCAATGCTACCCTCAAGACTGATGAAACAATATCGCAAAGGCGTAGCAGTAAAGGTTCGACAAGGAATAAAAGGTAGAACAGAGTAATCGGGATCTAATATATGATGCGCGGCAATCGAGAAATGAGGCGCATGCTCGATAAGATGGGCCTTGACATGAAGACGATGGAGAATGTAGAAGAAGTGATTATCAAGACTGATACAAAAGAGCTTTATCTCATCAAGCCGCAGGTAATTGAAATGAAGGGCAAGGACAGCACTATATTTCAGGTTGTTGCATCAGACATTGAAGAAAAACAACGGGAAGTCCCAGCGTTTAAGGAAGAGGATATTATACTTGTCATGCAGCAAGCTAATGTATCAAAGGAAAAGGCGATACAGGCCCTGACTGAGAGCAAGGGAGATATGGCTCAGGCCATACTTAGCCTTGCCACTTAGCACTTAGTTTTAATATCCCTCTTTACTACTTTTGATTTCAGATATCTTGGCAAAAGGAAAGGCTGCGCACACCGACGTTCCCTCCCCAACTTCACATTCTGCAGTAGAAACTATTGTCAGTGCTTTATCTGAGCTTGAAAATGACATCGACGGGATGTATGGTCGCGTCGAAGAAATGAAAAGGCGCATAATTACCCACTCTGATGAAGAAATCGAGAAGCTAAGGCAGCAGATAATAACTCTTGCAAACGAGGAAGCCAAGCAAATAGTGGATATCACCAAAGCAGAGGCCGAGGCTGAGTCTGAAAAGATAGGAGAGATTGGAAGAGCAAACCTTGCCAACATTAGGAAGAACATTAAAGCATCATTTGACACAACAGTTGATAATATAGTGCAGGCGGTTCTGGGCGATACCTCTGCTGTGTCAGTGACTCCACAAAAGTTGGAAAAAAAGTCACAACCATCATCATCGGTAAATCCTCCAGCCAAGATTAGAAAATATACCTCAGACGGCAAGCCAATAAGCTAATCCATAAGCTTTAAAAGCACTTTTTGTTTAAACTCAGTGTTGATGAAACGCCCCTGACCGAGGAGGAGCTTTCATATCGCAAGGTCACAGTGGCAACTGTTCGAGGCCGTCCATACTATAACATAACATGTGCCCTGAGGCTAATGGAGCTACAGTTCGACTCGCTATCGCCAGAGGAAGCTGCAGTATCAAATGCCAAAGTCATTATTACCACGCAGGATGAGGCTGACATTGTCAACAAGAAAGGCGTCGTAATGATTGATACTGAACTTGAAAAATACCCTGCAATTGCCAAGGCAAAGATCCTGCGAAGCATTATGGGCGAACGAGTAGTAGATGATCAACTGATAATAGGAATAGATCCAGGCAGCAGGATTGGAATATCTGCCATCTACCTGCATCATGAGATCGCAAGTGCAGTTGTTGAATCTTCCCCACAAGACGCGATTAACCATGTGGCGGCTATGCTTGGCGGCATAGAGTCAAGGAAAAAAGTCGTGAAAATAGGAGATGGCAACATAGCTATGGCCATAGAGATGGCCCGTATTCTGAAAATGAGATTCAAAGATAGCGTTAGTATTGAGATAGTAGACGAACATGGAACGTCATTACCACAAAACACTGACGCCAACAGACGTGGAGTACGGGACAGATCATCGGCAAGGACAATAGCATTTAGGAGCGGAAAGAGCTTTATACTGAAATAGAATTTTGTTTTTTTCATAGACTT
>JBJMEE010000045.1:0-7333 GCA_045809585.1 Nitrososphaera sp.
TCTTGAAATTGTCGTGGGTATCTGAAATTAGGCCAATCTTCACTTTATTTCTAGTCCTAGAAGAATAAACTATACATAATATAAAATTAAGAATCATCACAAAGGAAAGAATCAGATTGCAATAACAATAGACAAATCCGCCTCAGTTGATTTCCAAAGCTGCTAGATTTGGTTCTATGTCTTTGCTAGACCCTTACTTCGTGTTGAATGTCTCTATAATCCATGTAGTCCATGATTAGTTGATACAAAAATGCCTCATGATATCCCAAAAGATGATATTGAAAAGCTCAGAGAATCACAGGATCCAGAAGGCAGCAAAAAAAAGACGAGAGAAAAGAGTGAAAGAATGAATAAAGCTGGTACTTTGAATCTAACAAAACCTGATAGTACTTCAACTGGGATAATCGATATACTAGATAATCCTGACGTGGCAGTATGGTCGAAGGGAATAATGAAGAAGACCAATACACCTGCCGACAAAGTCCAAGAACCCTATCACATTAAATCAACGACTACTTATATTGAATATCGAGAAGGGGAGGAAAAACAAAGTGATTTGCAGCAGACAGTGGATCCAGCCAACAAGGAAGATGTCGCCAAAGCGATAGACTTGGGAACTTCTCTGACTGATAAAGCAACAGGCTTTGTTCAAAGAAGCAAAGAAGCAACATCCTCAGTCGAGTAAAAGCCTCAGTAGAATTGTTTGATTATGAGACGGACAAGCATATATACACTTTTCTCTAGCCCTGACAAAAGATGCTCGCACACCGCCTCATGCGATTGCATGTATTCTTAAAAAAATTGTAAAATTCATTAGCATTTTATTGCTGCATTATGTATCAGGCATCAAGATATGGCACAGAGTAAGAAGACAATAAAGTTCCATGGTCTAGAAGTAGCTAATGTGATTATCAGATATTCTCAGAGAGATGTAAACAAGCCAGATGCTATAAAGATCCAAGAATTTGATGCAGCAAAAGATCCACTGATTTGCGAAACTGTAAATATCCAAGTTGTTTCAGACTTTGTTACAATTACATTTTACAAGAATGAATCTAACAATATAATCATTCGCAGAGAATTAATTCCCACCTTTATTATGGAACGTATTTGGGTTAGCGACTTGCAAGAATAATTTCAACCGTCCTCTATTTTTGAGCTAGTTGCGTTCTTATGTTTTCTCCCCCAGCAGTCCTACAGAACTCCCAATCTTTCTATAATATTCATTTCCACTACTAGACCCGTGAAGATTCTCTAGTTTGTTGTAGTCATATGCAATAAGGTCGCTGGTAATAGTTGAAAGAAGGAACAAACACTATGAGAAGCTTCTTCTCCTCGCTTGCTTCTTTTTCCAGAAATAGACAGACAGGCATATGTATTAAATGCGCGTATTGCAAAAAGCTTAAGATGAAGGAAGTATTAACTATACGCTTTCTAGGGCAATGTTTGCCAAGGAATTTTGGAGGTATAGCATGCTATGCTTACATCATTAGGAATAAAGAGGGTCTTTTATTACATGAATCTTGCGGTCTAGCAGCGGAGCCAAATTCTCCATCGTCTACCAATAGCGTGGCCAATTATGTTGCCTTGGTAAGAGCGCTTGAATGGCTTATCAAAAATCGTTATAGTAATGATATCATAAAAGTGTATGGCAATTCGAAGCTTGTAATTTCTCAGATTAATGACGGAGAGGTTGTCATCAACAGCAGCGACAAGAACAAAATGTCAAAAAACACTCTTCCACTGTATACAAAAGTAATGGAGCTGAAGTCAAAATTCTATTATATATCATTTGAATTGAATAACGAGGAAAATAATAGGCATATTGATGATAAGGAAGTCGAAGAGTTGTCCGTTCTAGCCTACATAGAAGCAAAAACGAAAATTCTCGAACAAAGCAGAAGTGGTGGACACAATAACAGTAATGATAGAAAAAGACAAGAAGTGCAGAAAAAACTATTCGCTACTGCTGCAGAGTTAATGATGGCTGCAGCAGCAAAATAAGTGAACAAATAAGAGCGACCCATTCTTTAGAAAATGGCAAAAGACTTAAAAGAAAAGTTCTTGACAGCCACTTTCATGTTGACCTCTTTTCCCTGAATGATACCAGGCTGCTCGTTGTCAATCTGCCAGTGGTAAGAAAGGTTCGCTTGTTAATAGGCTAAGTTATTATTCTCGGTTCAGAGTAATGGCCATCTTCACGAAAAACTCCTGCACATAATGACTCTATATTTAGCTAAGCCCTTATCTTTACAAAGGCAAGAGTCTATAAACAGAAGAACTAATTAGGTGAATGCTAATATCTCTTATTTCTACCTGGATGATAAAAATATTTCCTCGGTATTTCAATTTCAATTTCACCGTAATACCATTGTTTTTGGTTGTCTATACGCTATGGGTGTTAGTTTCTAATTCGATCTCTCAATTTCTCGATTCAACAATTGCATTCTTGCTGCAACGACCTTCATACAATGAATCTAATAGTATTATTATCTCTTCTTCCACTTCTCAGAATAAATCATCGTTGTCGCTGCATACAATAAATAATGACACAATATTGGTATTGGTCGGACCTACCTTAATAGACGGCACTGGAGATCCGCCAAAACCAAATGCAGTTATAATTATTAATGGCAACAGAATAGTAGCAATAACCAATGAAACTGAATATCATGATCGATATTATTCTCTTATCAATAATGAAACTGCAAGAGTAAATAACTTAAATCTCACGGGCAAGTATGTCATACCGGGCCTTTTTGATATGCATGCTCATGTTGCTGGAGTTAGAAAAAATTCATACAATCAGAATTTTTCAGAAACTGCACTTGACATGCTTTTAGATTACGGAGTTACAACTATAAGAAATCCTGGTGGTCCTACCAATGAATCAATAGCCTTAAAACACAATGTATCTGAAGGCAATATAGAAGGACCTGAAATATTTACTGCTGGAAGATTGCTTAATGGTCCACAAATAGCAATACCGTTTGTAGAAAAGCAAATTAGCAATGAAGAGGAAGCTCGAGAAGAGGTACGTTATCAGGCCGCAGCAGGGGTAGATTATATCAAGCTATATGTTGGTTTACCGCCCAATTTGGTAAAAGCTGCTATAGATGAAGCTCATAGCCTAGGAATAAGAGTCATAGGACATCTATATATGACAAGTTGGACTGATGCTGCAAACTTGGGAATTGACGCTTTAACTCACGGGGTGCCAGTGAATCCTTCCTTATTACCCTCAGGCGACAAACGGGAACAATTCCTTGAAAATGGTGGAGGTCCTTTTGACCATTTCTTGTGGCTTGATTTGGTGGATCTCAATAGTACGGAGATAGGGGAAATGATAAATGCATTAGTAGAAAATGATATACCTGTAGATCCTACTTTGAGCATATATGAGGCTATGCTAAAGGATGATGATTCTTCTAATCCACAAAATCAGCTACGCTGGGCTAAAGTACTACAATTAACAAAAATTATGTATGATAGTGGTGTGCAAATCCTATCCGGTTCCGATATACCGAACTTTGGGCTAATACCCGGAGCTAGTCTTCACAATGAGCTAGAACTATTAGTTCAAACGGGCATAAAGCCATTGGAAGTTATAGAGATTGGAACAAATAATGGGGCTAAGGCTCTAGGCATTGATAATAGAGTAGGTACGATACAACCTGAAAAGCAGGCTGATATGGTCGTTCTCTCTGAGGATCCCCTAGTAAATATAAGCAATACAAAACAGATTGAAGCAGTAATGGTTGATGGTGAATTTACTGATATATACAACCAACAGTTCGTAAACTAATGCATTCTCATCATCTGCCATGATGCATGCGATGTGCAAGAATTTTTGTAGCAACAACAGTTCTCAAATAACCCTGCCCGAACCTGCAGAAAGTTGAGAGCGTGATCATACTCAGAAATTATATGCTACCCCCTAAGAAGTCCTATCAGTATGGAGACCAAGTATGAGAATTTACAAAATCCAGATTGTGGGTTATGATTAGAAACATTTGCTGAATCGTCAAATCTGCCTTTCCGAGCTACTATAAACTAATGGCTTGCAGCTGAATATCAACTCAATTGATGAATAATGTCATAACTCGATTGAGTTGAAAATGAATCTCTCAGTGTTGATGTCATACTACCAAACTTCAATTTCATTAATGCTTCCCTGCTTGCTGTCCTGTAGACAACCTATATTATGTCTGTGGCCACGATTTTCAACATCCACCAATTCTCCTTCAAAAAAATGGGTTAGCGATAAAAATTCATCGACCTTCGTGCTTCAGCTTTAACAAGAAAAAGACTTCTAGTAGGTCAAAGGTATTTCTCTATCTATTTATCTATAGCCTGTCAAGCTGATATACTCATAAGCCTTGACTGCGTTGTCAAATGCATACTGCACCTGCTGGAACTGTTTTCTAAATTCGGCCACGTCCTTGGCTACCATTGCCGGATCCTGTTTGTCTACCACAACGCGCTTGATAAAATTAGCAATCTCTTTCATCTCATCTTCCTTCATACCCAGGCGTGTTGTCTCCGGTACTCCTATTCTTACGCCACTAGGGTGCATATAGTGTCTGCCTGCCTTGATGTCACCCGGCAGTAACTGCCGATTCAATATAATGCCTGCCTTCTCGAGCTCCTCTTCGATGGTACCTCCGTCGCCAAACTTAGTGACATCTACAGCAATCTGATGTGATGCAGTATAGCCGTTCTTTTCTCCTAGAAGTCTAAAGCCATGGCTTGCGAGTCCCTCTGCTAATGCCTTTGCGTTCCTTATCACCTGTTTGGCATATGATTTACCAAATTCTAACGATTCAGCCAGTGCTATGGCCTTGCCTGCTACATGGTGCAGGTGGTGGCTGCTGGTATTTCCGGGAAATATTGCCTTCTTGATATGCTCTGCATGCCTTGCATAGGATACTATACAACCGCCTTGGGGTCCCCAAAGCGTCTTATGTGAGCTCATGGTCATCGAATCCGCCCCCTCCTTCAGTGGATCTTGGAACTCGCCTCCTGCGATCAGCCCAGCAACGTGTGCTCCGTCATAGTTGATGTACATGCCATAGTCGTGCATAAACTCAGCCAATTCTTTAACCGGGTGCGGGAACAAAAACAAACTACCGCCAAACATCCCTATCTTGGGAGTCTTGCCGTTGCGTGCCATCTCTTGTATCTTTTTCTTTGTTGCATCGACATCTAAGGTCATCTCTTCCTTTGAAAAGGGATAATGCTCGATGTTGAGGCCATGTACCAGTCCAGCTGTGCCTGAATGCTCTTTCTTCCCATGTGAAATGTGGCCTCCAGACGGTATAGATGCGGCCATCATCCAGTCGCCAGGGTTTGAAAAGGCGGCATAGATGGCGAGGTTTGCCACGACTCCCGATGTCGCCCTGCAGTCGGCAAATTCAGCTCTGAAGACCCTACGGGCAAGGTCGTTGCATAAAAGCTCTACTTGGTCTATGTAGATGCAGCCCGCATAGACACGCTCACCGGGCCATCCTTCGGCGTAGCGGTTGCCAAAGTCACACATAAGAGCCTCTCTCACTGCAGGACTTGGGATATTCTCACTTGCGATAAGCGGGATCGATGTGTTAAACCATTCATGATGCTCGCGCATCAACCTCAAAACATCATCGTAGGCCTTTTTGGCACTCATTTCAAATTGATTGACCAAATTGGCTCTTTTAAGTTATCGATTCTAACATCGTAGATCTGCCGCTTAGTCTCCAAGATCTCAGGCATTGCTATTTGGCAGAACTGTTTCAGGTGCATATGCACTTTCCAAGAAGAAGCAAAATCCATGGTATCATTAATGCAAGAACCAGTAGTCACTTCGGCCCCCATACTCTTGCAGATGGATTATTATGTATTTGACCATGACAAGCATCAGGGAATAATAATAGTAATCACAACTTTTCTGCACGATATTGACATAGGCAGAGGATTTTACAACCCATTCTCACTGTAGCAGAAAATTACATCATATTATGATATCGAAATGACGTGGCACTGTTCGTATCTTCATTTCAGGAATATGCCATACCCCTCAGGCAAGCCTACTGACAGCAAATGCCGAACCAAATGTTACAATGCTGCCAATAATCGTGACAAAGCCGACAAGCGCCCAGTTGACATCTGGCAGCTGCAAGACCGGCAAGTTTGCCATGCTAAGAAAGTAAGTACCAAAAGTCATCAAGAATATTCCGACAACTATTAGCCCAACTACTTTAAACATATCCGCGTCTGAAAAGTGCGATGGAGCCATAAGAGTGAGCAAGCTTGAAAAATTTGATAAAGTAAAACACCAAATCAAACTTGTATGTCATAGCGATCGAAATGCCGTCGGGAGAGAGATGGCCCCTCCTTAGAATCTGGATCCCTCTCTTTTGCTCCTCCAAAACTTGAGATAGCCTCTTAAGAAGAAGGGCGCTGCCTCTAAGACTTGCTGGATTGACAAAATACCAACCCTTGATGCTGAAAATAGCTACTCATGAAGAAGCAACGTGACAAGGCGACATGCTTTTATCATACTTATCATAAATTATCTTTTTAATCTTTAATAGGCTGCTGCATCATAAGAAATAGCGTGCGATACAGAAGCAGAACAGACATCATATCACAAATTCTTGAAGCCGCAAGCGGTGGAGCAACAAAGACTAAGATAATGTACAGAGCATTTCTGTCTTATGCCCAATTAAAGGAATATCTTAATGTTCTCACCATTAATGGTCTACTTGACTATAACTCCTCAGAGCAGATTTTTAGGACAACTGAAAAAGGGGACAAATTTCTCAAACTATATGGTCAGATCGGAGAAATCGCACCGCAAAGTTTAGACGAATCGATCCCTGCAAGAAGAAAATAAAAAGACAGACAAAGAGAAGATCCACTACACCTGTCCACCGTTTTAATTGCTTGAGAATCTAACTGCACAACAATATCCAATTCCGTAAAGGCGTCGATCTGATGGATAATGTATGACTTTGTTATGCTATCATGCGGCTAATCTTTCTTAGTCTCGATTTTTAAATCTAGTTTGAGAAGATCATTCTACTATTATCCGAAATTGGTATCGTTAGCCAGTGACCTCATGACTTCAGTCCAAGCGGTGCCGATGTTTGCTCTATTATAGCCGCCACCACCAAGTGCGATTATCCTGCCATCGCAGTGCTTGTGGGCCAATCTATGAATAGATTCTGCAGCAAATATGTGTGCTTTTGAGGTATATTGCAAATGTGTTATTGGATCACCTGCAAGCCCATCTGCGCCGCATTGCAGTATTATCAATTCCGGCTTTACACTCTCGATAAAGTGCTCTATCTTA
>JBJMEE010000046.1:0-5696 GCA_045809585.1 Nitrososphaera sp.
AGTCTTTCAAGTCTTGACCACTGATACCTGCTCTTGCTTCTCCTCCACCGGCCCCTCCTGCAGATTGTTGGCTAATACTGGAACCCCCAAAAGAATCCATCTTGCTTCGGACAACCTTGATGAGGTCTTTTGCATCGTCAACGACACCTGTCTCCTTTAATCCTGACGTAGTTTTATCCATCGTTGCAGAGACACTGTTTATATTCTGAGATATGACGCGGATGTTTTCCATATTTTGTTGCCATTCCGGCGTCTTCATTGTCTCCATGATTTCTTTGGCTATGACCGCGATCTCCCTTATGACTTCAAATGACTCTTGAACGCCAGGTGTCCCTAGCTCACGCATTATCGCTACCGCATCAGAAGCAGTCTCTTTGATGTTATGCAGCTTCCCTTCTTTCTCTGTCATATCCGTAAATACTACTACAATATTGAATGTAGCAAGTTAAGTAGAATATGTCACAATTATATGACTATATGATTGTAAATGTTGATCTCAATGAATTTGATAGTAGAATAATATATAGAGACTATCGCTAATACGCAGGAGCTGACCATCAAGACTCAAATGAATTTCTCCTTTACATTTCCAAGAATACAACACATGGTGCAGCCAAATTTTGGTTCCCATTTGTCGGAATCTCTTCAGCAGTGAAGGATTGGACAAACGGCTTGTATATAGCACCTCTATGATGGTCTTCATAACGCTTGTTTTTGCTTGCTCAAGCTACTCAAACTAGCCTCTATTCATGCTACGGCCATATCTTCTTACCTGTTTACAAAAAGAATCATAAAAAAAGGAAGTGTTGGGGGGGGAAGAGTAGGACTGATTGTGCCTATCATCAAACACCAATCGCTGGTGAGACTACTACTGCGCCACGTGAAGGTTGGCTGTTATTGATATCAGGTCTATCGAATCTGCCATAATTTCCCCCAGGATTGCCAAAACCCATATGGTGTCCACCATCACCACTATAACTACCACCACCGCTGCATCCTAGACCGCCAAAAAATAAGGGCATATCTCCGGATGTGTACAATACTGCACCGTTTCCTGCATCCACTATTACAATGCGGCTTGTTTGAGCATCAAAGTTTGCAAGCTTGAAGGTGTAAACTAAATATCCTTGGACAACTCCTAAGTGGCCAGAAATTGCCGTCCCGTTTCCAACCTGAGCCTGTGCGGTTTCTAATGCAGTAGCAAAAGGTACTTGCACATTATCTTGTATGAATTGGTTCGCTTGCTGTTGTACGCTTACAGAACCATTGAGTATGGGAATTTCCATCCGCATTGGATTTGCCTGAGTACTGTTTGTTTCTTGGGCAAATATTTTGTGCGGGGCAATAGACAGAACTAAGCCCACTATTGCCAATGCCATAGCTATGGTACCAAACATCATGAATTGTTTGTTGCTGTTGTTTACCATGACCTGCTTTGAGACATTTAGCCATATATGTGTTGCCAAAAATGTCTCTATTTACAGATGTTTTTGTCTCTTTACTCAATAGGAAGTCAAAGAAAGAGAAATAAGGAGAATGAAGAGTCAAAATGACCGCCTAGCCCTAATCTCACAGCGCGGGTCGCACCGCTGAGTCAGGATTAAGACATCCAACCCTCTATTTATTCATGAAAGTATTCATGATAGTGCGTATGCTAAGTTTGCTCTTGGTGTAATGGTTTTTGGCTGCACTCTTTTAAGGCTACAAATGAATGGGATATAGGGGGATACCTAGCGCTAGAAAAATTTTCGCCTAGATGGTCATCGGCTCCCTGCACGGCATTCCACCATTTGTTATGTGCAATATATCCATGGTAAGCATTAAGCTCTGAGTCAGGGCTTGTTGCTACAGGAATAGAGATTCCTATTGTACTAACTAGACCAACAATAAGCAAAGAAGAGATAGCTATGGCTTTATTTCCCGATGAGATCTTGTGCCTTGAGATAATTTGAGAAGGAGGGCTTTTCTCTCCTGGGACTGGGATGCTATCTTCCTCTTTGGTATAAGGACCTTCGAATTTGTCAGAATGGATATCTGAACCGACAATGCGGAGGATTTCCATCCGTCTCTCTCTGTTTACTGAAACATATCCATTGGGCTGATAATCATCTAAGACTAGGTATCCGCAGAGCTTTAGGCCAGAGACTGCAGAAAGCACATCATCCTCAACGTCGTCAGGAAAACCGATAACCAGTGTAGATAATTTCAGTGGTTGCTGCCTCTTTATGAGGACACGTAATACAGCAACCTCAAACATATTCACATGTATAGTTGAGCAGTTGCGTTATTTATCTTTTATTTCTAGATCTCAACAACTATTTGTTACAACTCCGTGCACTAATTGCCATAGCAAGAAACAAATATGTCCCAATTGGATTAATAGTATGTCCTCAGACGAAACTGAGACCCTTCAGGGATATGAGGGTATACTTTCCGACATCTTTTCTTCACGAGCCGTCTCACAGATAATTGACTTTTTCCTTGACCACAAGGAATTTGATTATTCGCCTGCAGAGATAGCAAAGAAGACAGGACTATCATTTAGAACCATCTTCCGAGAACTGCCAAACCTTGAGAAAAACCAACTGATATACATAAGCAGAAAAATTGGCAAGACAAGCATGTACAGGCTAAATATTGACTTTCAAGCGGTTGCCTTTCTAGAGAAGTTCGCATTTCAGATGTCACAGCTTCAGGTTAAAGAACCAGAGTTATCCTTGAGTAAAGAGGATATAACCAGGATCAAGAGAGGTTCGGATTTAGTCTAGGGAATTGGAGAGAACTGTATGGCTATTTTAGACGAAGCCATAACATCTCATACTCACAAATATGAACACGCATATGATACCATAGCTCGTTAACCCTGCAGGATGGCTGGGTAGACTAGACTAGAGTTGAGGCTTTTTATTGCACTTGCTGCACAAGGACGGACTAAAATAGCAGATACAGACACATGCGCATCTCTCTCTTCATCTGCCACCTTATCTTGCCTCGGCACGTACTTTACTCTCGTCAATGGTCTTTGCGTCTCTAGGCAGGTCCCTTCTTCTGTATCCATAATTGTATCTATGGATCTTGCGCCTTTTAACGAGCTGAGAAAAGAAGAAAAAGCCGGCAATCGCCAATATTAGATTGATTATTCCACCTAGCATGTTGTTCCACCATGCAAAGCAAAGAGCGGCAAGGAGCATATTTACTGCAGCAAAGGCGAGTACAACCCATGGAAGATACTTGCCTATCTTTATCAAAACGGTTAGCATAAATATTACTCCTTCAATCTTAGCTGTGCTGGGTATTGCGTTAGAAGTGGAGGATGGATCTTTTTCTGGCATGCAGGTATATGTCTCTATTGTACAACAAGTATTTTAAACATAAATAATTATCTGTCAATCTATTTTTCTAAATGGCATACGCTATCTAGACAACGAATTATTATTAGATGACCTACACTTAGCACAGGGACCTGTTTAGCAACCTCGTCCTTTTTTATCTGTAGGACGACTTTCTAAACCAAGTAATCCATTTAGTGATGTGGTGATGTTGAACCATTGTGTTCATTAATGTTTTTCAGCAACAGCAATAACCGGTACAAACTCGTTGCGCCGATGCAGAGATTAGATGTGTGGACATACGTTTACCTCTAGCGAGAATATATATTCCTAATTTTGAAATTCTATTATACTCGGTCTTTACGGTTATCTTCTTCTTTTTGCTAGTCTTTCTTTCATTAGCGTCCTCACTGAAATAATGTTATAGATTAATGTTATATTTTATTCTTGAATATCCTTTAAAGACATTGGAGCTCAGCTAGTGAAGCTGGGATGGCGGCAAGGAGCATATGGAAAGGTAGTATATCCTTCGGCCTGGTCAACATACCAATAAAGCTTTACTCAGCTGCTGAAGACAAGACATTTTCTTTCAATCAACTATGCCAGAATGGTCATAGAATACAATACAAACGCTGGTGTCCTGTCGAGGACACAGAAGTACCATATCAAGAGATCCAAAAAGGATACGAAATCGCCAAGGATAACTATGCATTGATCGAGAAAGAAGAGATTGAAAATATCAAGCTCAAGACAACCAAGACAATCGATATAAAAGAATTTGTCGATGCAAGAGAACTTGACCCTATTTTTGTCCAAAAGAGCTATTATGTTGCGCCAGACAACAAGACACCAGACAAAGCTTACTTGCTACTGGTTAGCATTTTAAAAAACACCGATAAAGTAGCAATAGGCAAAGTAGTCCTGCGGGAAAGGGAGCAGCTAGTTGCCCTTCGAGCATTTCAAAGGGGTATTATTATGCATCTCTTGCATTACCTTGATGAAATAAGGCCTATGGACGAGATAAAGGAAATATCAGCAAGTGCAACAAGCAAAGTCAAATTGGAAGAGCAAGAGCTTGCCCTTGGCAAGATATTGGTCGAACAGCTTGGATCTGAGCGATTTGATATAAGCAATTACTCTGATGCCTACACGAAGGAGTTGGAGAAATTAATCCAAGCAAAGAGCCAGGGCAAGATGCATATTGTAAAAGAAGAAGGGCCGAAGGAGACAACAAAGGATTTGCTTGAGGCACTGAAAGCAAGCGTAACCAAATCTGCTAGTTCAAGATCAAGACAGAAATGATATACGCAAAAAAATGTTGATGCTCTCCTAGGCCTTCCTCACCAGTCTTACGCTTAGGGTAACTATGACAGGTGTGCACAACTCCTTGTGTTAAAAACCATTGCTAGGACTGTCCCTAACAGCGATGAACCAAGGCTGCTTTGATAGCCGATTGATTCTATTTTCCTCCAGCTGCAAAAAGACAATTTCAATTTTGACTGAGTGACATCACCACAGCACAAAGAACCCAAGTGGATAATGAGCATCTCATGAACATCATAGCTCATGAAGCATGCGTTATCGCCCCCGTCTCTGGGACAATATTTCCTGTTTACTTCAGCCTAAAATTTAGGTGCATCGTTTGCAGATTCTAACCAAAAGCTCTACATCTTTCACGGTTGGGATTAATTTGGAAACCAAAGAGCAGTTTTACAGGTCGTTGCACCAACTATGTCGCTTAAGGAATACAACTCCAAGAGGAATTTCAAAAAAACTCCCGAGCCGGGGGGAGCTATAAGTGACACATCTGAACAAAGCAACAAGGGAGTACTCAGATTTGTAATACAGAAACACAACGCATCAAGGCTCCATTATGATTTTCGTCTTGAGACAAGGGACGGAGTACTTTTGTCATGGGCGGTGCCAAAGGGGCCTTCCCTAAACCCTAGGCAAAAGAGGCTTGCAGTTGAGACTGAGGACCATCCACTGGACTACATTGACTTTGAAGGAGTGGTCCCTGAAGGCAACTATGGAGCCGGGACAGTTATCGTATGGGACACAGGCACCTATACAACTGAACGAGATATTCGACAGCAATTCCGTGACGGCAAGATTTCTTTTCTATTAAGTGGCAAGAAGCTAAAAGGTTCATTTTCCTTAATCAAGATCAGGCAGAGGCACAAGCAGTGGCTCTTGATTAAATCGGATGAGGATAACGATGATTCAAATGCAAAATCTAAAGAACAAGAAGAGGATTTGACAATAACTGCCCCGGAATCTGTGCTTACAGGAAGAACAAATGACGAGCTGGATGATAAGAAAGGATCACGGCAAAAAAAAAGATCAGGACTAGAGGATAGGAGGCAG